>CAXBDO010000015.1:0-15876 GCA_963974165.1 uncultured Aequorivita sp. | reverse complement strand
TTACTGGGTGGATGGTAATCTTCTTCTCGGGAAAAACTAATTCCGGAAAAGCTTCCATCAGTTTATCCTTAAAAATATAAGCCCAAATATCTACTATGGGCTGTTCCAAAAATCCTTCCTTAAAAGCCAAGCTTTCGGTTGCCCTAAACCTTCCGGTATCGTCCTTTACGTGCGGCAAGTATTCCTCGTACCGGCTAAGCATAAAAAAGCTGGCCGCAAAGATATCGAACGGCAAGGCGCTGCTGTTTGAAACCGAAAAGAAACCAAAAGTATTATTCCACTTTTTTACCGTTACCTCAACCGCTTCTAGGCCTTGTTGGTCTAAAAGTCCTTCACTCTGAAAAAAAAGCTCGTTGCCTAGCGGTTTTTTGCCATATGAAATTTTAGGCCCAGTATGGGCTATAAATTCTTCAATTACGGCAGTAAAAACTACATCTATTCCCAAAATTCGCAGACAGATGTGCTTGAAAATATAAGAAATACGGGGAGTAAGTTTTTGGGTGTAGATTAATAGCATAGCAGATTAAATCATATTTTCATCGGCAAAGCTAAAGTACGCTTTTTCAGTAATTATAAGGTGGTCCAGCACTTTTATGTCTAAACTATCGCCCGCTGTTTTCAGTTTTTTTGTAAGTTGAATATCGGCTTGGCTAGGCTTAAGGGTGCCAGACGGGTGGTTATGGACCAGGATAATACCCACGGCCCCAAGTTGTAGGGCTTCCTTAAAAGCAAGGCGAACATCAACTACCGTCCCTGTAATTCCGCCTTTGCTGAGCTGCACGCTCTTCATAATTTTATTTGAATTGTTTAAATACAGTATCCAAAATTCCTCATGCGGCAATTCGCCGATTAATGGCTGTACATATTCAAAAACAGAATTACTGGAAGTTATTTTTTTTCGCTCCAAGGCCTCGCCTGCCCTTCTTCTTCGGCCCAGCTCCATAGCGGCGGCAATACAGATTGCCTTTGCTTCGCCTATACCCTTAAACTCCATTAATTCAGTAATTGAACAGCGGCCCAATTCGCTTAAGTTGTTGCCTACAGCGGCCAAAATACGTTGGCTTAATGAAACCGCGCTCTCATTGCGACTGCCGGAACCAATAAGAATAGCTATAAGTTCGGCATCGCTCAAAGCTATGCGGCCCTTCAGCAACATTTTTTCGCGCGGGCGGTCGTCTTCGTTCCAATTTTTTATGGAAAAGGAATTATTATCTTCCATGGCATTCTGCGTTTAATTAAAGATAATAATGAATTGCCAAACCAACATACTGTTTTAGTAAACAATACATTAGAAATGCAAGTTTTGAAAAATTTTATGAATAGCTTTATATTTTAATACTAAACCTGACAAGATGAAATCACTTTTTGAAACCGAAACAATAACTGAAATACGAAATAGGATAAACAAACTTTCAGAAGATTCTGAAAGACAATGGGGAAAAATGACGGTTGGGCAATGCATGCACCATTGCCAGGGGCCGTTAAATATTATGTTGGAGAAAAAGGACTATGGTTTACGCCCTAATTTTATTGCTAAATTGTTTTTTAAGAAAATGCTCTATAACGATACGCCTTATAGGAAAAATCTACCCACAGCCCGATTTTTAAAAGAATCGGAACCCAGGGATTTGGATTCTGAAAAATCGCAGCTATTGGCTTTAATAGATGAAGTAGAAAGCAAGAAAGAACAGGAAGAATGGAATGAACACCCAGGGTTTGGATATTTTACCAAACAACAATGGGGACAAATGCAGTATAAGCACTTGGATCACCACATGCGACAGTTCGGAGTTTAAACAGTACAATTATTATTAAATAAAAAAGATCCATATTTTATAAAATATGGATCTTTTAATTCGTGACCGCGGAGGGATTCCTACACAAAAGTTAACAGGTTAATTACTAGGGTGTTTATAAATTCCGTGTGTCATTATTGCGACACTTTACTTTTTAATTTTAAAATTATTCGTTCTAAATCCAGTATGTCCTGGATGACATCTTGGGAATATGCTGCCTTGTTTTCACTCACTTTGGGTATGGGGCTATCTATATCATACTCCTCGCGCAGCAACCAGTTAAGATCTACTTCATTAAAAAGCTGTAAAGACTTTTCCAAAAATTCATAGTTAGGTGTGCGCTCTTCGTTCAGCACCTTATTTACTTGAGTAACATTTTCTACAATAGCATCAGCGAACTCACGCTGTGACATCCCTTTTTCCTTTAATAAAAACTTAAACTTCTTACCTACCCCCATATTTAGAACCATTATAAATTGACACAGAGGACAACTTTTATTTGTTTAATTGTCATATACGTCATACTTTTATAACAAATTGAAACAGTTTGAAACACTTTGAAACAAATATAAATGAAAAAAGCACACCGATAGATGTGCAGTTGCATAAAGAGCGCATAGAAGCCTTTATTGCAAACTATAATTTAACTGAAGAAGAAGCTATTTCAGCCATTATTCTATTGGATGAAAACCTGAAGCGCAACTATACATATGAAATTGTGAGGCTTGCCTTACAAAATGAAATGCAAGTTTCTCGCCAGACTGTGAGGCTCGTTAAAATGGGCCATACTAATAATCTAAAACTATTTAACTACCTAATAGAGTTTGCTGCCGAAGTAAAGGCAAACGGTGTTGCAGCCCGCAAAACTCTAAAGGAGAATGTAACCCTTTAACACATTTACTATGGAAACAACACAGAAAATTTATCCAGGTCTTCTTGGCCCCGATGTCGAAATCTTCAACGACAACGAACAATTAAAAATTTTATTCAATGGCCAAGTAAAGCCGTTTAGTTCCGCTCCTTATTCGGTAATAGCACTATTACTGGAGAAGATTGAGAGTGAACCTGATTCAAAGAAAATTTTAGAAAATTGGCACCCTAACTCCCCAACCTGTCAAGCGCAACAATTCGCGAGGTGCCGCTTTGGAGGTCTTGATTTTGAGGCCGACATCAAGGATAACCAACTGCAGGATGGCGAATACCATCCGTGCCCATATCGCGGCAGCTGTTCTGCAGAAGGCGTCCTTTGCAAATTGCCAACCATTAATGGCAATAGGCTTACCATACAGTATATAAAGTTAATGCGCCTGCTGTCGGGTACCGATACTAACGAGGTTATTGCCGAAAAAATGGAGCTGCCCCTTGGTTCCTATCACCTTTTAAAAAAACAATTATACGCCATCCTTGGTGTACAAACAAAACAGGAAGTGGCCCTTAAAAGCCGCGACATATCTGTAGTGTAGGCCTAGCCTATGCGCTACGTTCTTTTCAGTACCCTTTTTCATAAAAGGTTGGTTAGTTGGCCGCCCGGCTGCGGAGCTGGGCGGTTTTTTAAAAAGTTCACTCAAGTTTAATTTAATACACATTTATCATGTCAGTAACAAAACACAATGTAACAACAATGAAAACGCGCTTCAAGGAGATTTTGGGCGTGGATGCCGTAGTAGGCGGCGAACAAAATGACGGTTCTGCTACATCGGTAAAAGCAACGGTAAACGGTTCAGTTTCTATCGCAGATTTAAAGAAACTGGATGACGGTCTGCCCTATACTGGTAGCATCCGACGAAGCGGAAAAGGTTTAACTATTACTTATAAATAACAGTTAAAAGGAATACTGGTGAATAGTAGGAGCTCTGGGCCTGCCAAAGTATAGCAGGCTACCAACATCTCCAAAGACGTGATTGGAATGCCACACGGTTAATAACATTCCAAGCTTTGGCCGGGGACTAACAGGAACCCCGCCTGGCACAAACAAACGGGAGCAATGGGAGTGTTGCTCTGGAAACAGGCTTGCTTGTTCTTGGTTCGATTCCAAGCGTTTGGCAAATTCAAATTTAAGATTATGAGCAAAAGACCTTTTCAAATTATGGATGAAATGAACATTCACGATAGTGAAAATGGAACTAAATCCATTGGCGTATGTACCGATATTATTGAACTAAAAACGGTAACTGGAGGCGCAACAGTTACTATTGGCATTCCCGGTGAATTAATGCAGGAATTAATGAGGGGAGAACGTATGGCATTTTTGGTTTTACCAATTAAGGATGACTATATAAATCGAAAAGGTTAATTAAATGGCACCCGAAAACCCAACCCAATCAAAACTAAATCTGCTCCGGGCAAACTTACAGCAGTATAAGGAAAGCGATTTGTTCACACTAAATGAAACGACTAGGCTTTGTCAAGCAATAGAGCTAGAAATAAATCAAATATTGAATAACCACCCCGAAGCAAGATAATATGCCATTCATAAAAAAAGATACAATAGAAAAAATTTGGGAAGCTTCAGACCTGGTTGAAGTAATCCGAGATTACGTAGATCTTAAAAAATCGGGAGCCACTTTTAAAGGCCTTTCCCCCTGGACAGATGAACAATCTGGAAGCTTTATGGTTTCGCCCTCGAAAGGTATTTGGAAAGATTTTTCTTCCGGCAAAGGTGGCAATTCCGCAATTTCTTTTGTTATGGCCAAAACAGGATGCACTTATCCTGAAGCCATAGAAACATTGGCCAGAAAATATTCCATTGAATTGGAATATGACGACAGCAAGCAAGCGCAAACCTATCACGAAAAACAGGAAAAAAGGGAAGCGCTGCGCCCACTTTTAGAAGCTACTATCCGTAAATATGAAGAGCAGTTCCACGCACTGCCAGAAGATCATCCAGCAAAGCTGGAGGTTTACCTCAAAAGAAAATACACAAAAGAACTTGCCGAAGAATATAGAATTGGCTACGCGCCCGGGCATCAATTCATTTATAATTTATGTAAGGAACAGGGGCGTGTTAAGGATGCACAGGAAATAGGGCTCGTTTCAGACAAAAACCAAGATAAGTGGGTAGATAGGGTTATTTATCCGCTTATCGAGCGCAAAGGCTCCTCCCTGTTACCCGTGGGACTAGCTGGGCGTAGTTTATCTAATGATAAAAAGTATGCCAAATGGCTCAATTCTTCAGATAGTGAGCTATACAAAAAAGACACCTTTTGGTATGGACTTCACGAAGCCAGAGAATCGATTGTAAAAAAAGGCGAAGCTTGGTTGGTTGAAGGTTATAATGATGTGATTGCCTGGCAAACCCACGGTATTAAAAATACTATAGCTTCCTGCGGCACCGCCATTTCCCCCAGGCAAATGAAGCTACTTAAAAAATTATGCGATCGCATTGTTTTTTGTTTGGACCAAGATGCTGCAGGAATTGCTGCGATGCTTAAATACATTCCCGAATTTATGAAGCTCCAATTTCGGGTGCAGATCGTTACACTTACACCTGGTATGGATCCAGATGATTTTGTTCGCCTTTATGAAGCCACCATACAAACTGAAGGTTTGGGCGAATTGAATAAAACCACATACAGGGAAGACGGTTTTAAATTTTTAATGGACTATTCCTTTATGGATAAGGATGCGGTGGCCATTGCACAAGAAGCAAAAAAACTCACGGAGCTGATTGCCCAGATTGAAGATGTTTCAATGCAGGATCTGTATTTAAAATGGCTGGCCAAGGAAAGCGGTACCACGGTTACACAGCTTAAAAAGTATAAGAAATATGCTGAAGTAAAGGAAATTGAGGTGAAGTGGCAGCCAGATACTTTTTACGAACTGCCGGAGGGCATTAAGGAACCTGTTGAAAAGCTTCGCCCTATTATCGAGCGTTACGAAATGTTTCAGGCCAATAATCAAATCTGGGTTCAGAGCAACGAAGGGCCTCCGTTTCATTTCCGGTCTGTATCAAATTTCAGTATTGAAATTATACAGCATATGCAGGACGAAAAATTTCCGATGAAATTGGTTCGCATAAAAAACATTCACAATCTGGAGCGCATTTTCGATATGCAGTCTGCAGATATGAACTCTCCGCAAATGTTTGAAAATGCAGTTACAGCACACGGTAACTTTCGGTGGAAAGGTGGCCGTAAAGAACACGAACTTTTAAAAACTTATTTGTTTGACGGTATGGGTACCGGCCGTAAAATTGATGTATTGGGATGGCAACCTGAAGGTTTTTGGGTATGGAATAACAAAATTACCGTGCCAAAGCTTCAGCCCATTAATATTGATGAAAATGGGGTTTTTGAAAAAGATGAAGTAATGTATTACGTTCCTTCAGCTAACCAGATCTATCGAAATAACCTTTACAAATACGAAGCACAAAAGAAATTGGTTTCAATCTCACCGGAGAAACTCACATTTCAAAATTATGCCGCCCAGGTGATAAAGGTCCACCGTAACCACGGGATGATGGGAATATTATTTTCCATTGCCAGTATGTTCCAGGACATCGTTGTTTCTCAAATTAATTCCTTTCCTATGCTGTTCCTATTCGGACCAGCTTCTTCCGGAAAGGATCTGTTGGCCGATTGCTGCCAAAGTTTCTTTGGCCACCCACAAACTGCCATTAACCTTGAAGGTGGTGTTAGCACAATTAAAGCACAGGTGCGGGAATTTGCGCAATTCAGCAATACGATATCGCAGCTTTCAGAATATAAAAACGGAGATCCCAAACTGGATGGTGTTCTTAAAGGACTTTGGGACCGCCGCGGTTATAAGCGTGGAAATATTGATAGCCACGTTGGTACGGAAAGTATACCTATTCTTTCCTCCGTAATTATGACCGGGAACTATGCGCCCGATCAGGAAGCATTGATTACGCGATTGATTTGGAATTTTATGGACAAAACAAGTTTTGACGATTCTGAAATCAAGGAATACGAGAAATTGGCCGATATGAATAAAAAAGGAATATCCGGTTTTACAGACGTATTTCTAGCGCACAGGGAGTCGGTAAAAAATAATTTCAAAGTGAAATTCAGGGAATTTAAAGCAACGCTTTCACAGCGCCACGAAGAGGCAAATAGCCGTATGATTACCAACCTTTCAGTTTTAGGAACTTTTTACCAGATGTTTCAGAATGTTCCAGAAGTTCACTTCCCCTTTACTCACGTAGATATGATGGCGCATTTTGATAAAACTATCGAGCTGCAGATGAATAAAATGAGCACGGCCAGCATCATTAACCGTTGGTGGGATTGTTTCCTGGCATCGATGCGAGGCACGCTTGCGGACCAAATAAAGGTTGGGAGAGATATAAAGCTGGAGGGCGACAATTTGTACTTCAATTTTACAAGCTGCTACAACCGTGTTTCAAGGCAATGGTATGTACAGTATCGTGATTCTGCTCCAGCAAAGGGCGTAATGATGGACAGCTTGAAAAAGGACAAGGCTTGGATAGATGCCATTTCAGGGGTTCGGTTTGCTCCTGGGCGCGATAGCAAGGCTACAAGCGCCTATCAGGTAAACCTTCAGCAAATTCCAATTTCAGACGAAATTAAGTTTGCTGTAGATTTTCAGGTGCACGAAAACTCTTTGTTTCCGTCCCCTGCAACCCCTGAGGAAAAAACAGATGATAATGGGCAGCCAGATTTGCCCTTTTGAGTTTCAAACGTTTCAACACATTATCTAAAGTATTATAAATGAAGAAATTAATTAAAAAAATAGGTGTTGAAAAGGTGTTGAAGTGGTTTGAAAGTGTTTGAAGTTGTTTTAAGATTCAAACCATTTCAACACAAACCAAAATATAAATAACTGAAAATCAACTGTGTAGATGTGTTGAAACATAAAATACATTTTCACTATAACGCGAGGACTATGGAAAATACAATTTCGGAAAAACAGGAAGTGGTTCAGGTAACGATTAACCTTCGTAAGGCGGAACCGGAAGATTTAAAAATCGATCGTTGCACGATGAAACGAGGCCAACCATTTTGGCTAAAAAGTATGATTACTGGAAAGTTTGACAACAAACCAGAAATTATAAGTATGCACACAGATCCAGGTGAATTGGCAGAATGGTTGAAAAATGAAATGATTTATGTACCAGCATCTTCAATTGAATAGCTATGTACACAAAATTTGAAATAGTACTGCTCTTTCTACTATGTAGAAATATAACAGAGGTATTGGAAGTAACTGAAGCTCTTAAATATCTAATGGATTTCAACCACGATTTTGAGCACAAGGACAGAATACGAAGGTTGGCTAATAAGAAAATTGTAACACTAACAGCAGCAAATAAATAATTAAAGAGAATATATGAAAACACAATTAATCATCCTAGCAGTAATCGTCATCTACATTTTTGTTGGGTGGCGTACAAAAGTAATTTGCGTAAATGGCCGCAAATATTTAGACGAAATCGACAAGATCATTATACCCCTAGTTGCCACCTTTTGGCCATTGTTTTGGGGGTTCACGATTGGCCAAGAAATTATTGGCTTTTTTAGACGGATAGTGCGAAAAATCTTACAGCGCATACGCAGAAAAAGAAAACAGCTCCAGCACCAGGAGCGACTTAAAAGAATGAACCAATGAGCTGGCTTTGGATAGTATTTGTAATACTACTAGCCCTCTGTGTAGTTTCATTTTTTATAATGAAATATAGCTCTGAAGATGAGCCAAACTATAAATAACCCTTATTGGCTATACCGTGTATTGATGTGTCTTTTTTATTTATTTCCGAAAGTTCTAAAAATACCAAATCCTCCCATTTTTTCAACCTTTGGAGCAATGTTATAATTCAATATACCCCATCCTCCATTTCTATTGTTAGAAGATCTACAACCAATTGATGTTCCATAATTATTGCCTTCGCAATATTCCAATAACATATCGTTTTGAATCACAAATCCATCAAGAGATTTTGATAGAAACATACCTTTATCAATTTTAACTTCGTAATTACTGAGAGTTAATTTCAATATTATATTTCCTAATCCTTTTCTGATTAATAATGTCGTGCCTTCATAAGTATAATCCCAAACTCCAGAAAAAACTTGCATTTCTCCTTTATAAGCTTGTAAAATAGGATTCCCAGAATTATCGGTTAAAACAAAGGAAATTGTAAGCCAATTATTTTCGCTATGAATAGTAAAGTAGCTAAAACCATTTATCCATAATATGGAATAAATACCATCTTGTCCATTAAAATTAGTTCCACTAGTATTACTACCAACCTTAATATCAATTGTTCTATTTTCATCAATTTTATAAGGTGATGTAAATTCTCTTGATTTATTATATGGATTTATTTTCGCTTCTTGTACTCTTTCATTGCTTAACTTCCCTGAATGTTTTGATGTGTGATGGTTTCTACATAATAGCACAATGTTATCAGCATTGTGTTCTTTCACTATTGCATAATCAATTATGTGATGGTAATCGAAAACTGGGCATCCACAAATTGCACAGCCAAAATAACATTCTTGCCTTACAATTCTTTTTATTGGTTCCGGAATATCTCTTTTTTCAGATGTCATAGGTGTTAGTTTATTGTGTGGACACTTGTTATGGGAGGATCAAAATGCTAGCCAACATTCAAGCTATGTGCAGAACGCTATAAATGGTTCTGTTTTCAGGTTTTTTGTAAGTTAGAATTATTGTTCTATACTTTCAAATTCGCCAAAAAATTTTGCATTCAAGTAAATATACAAATGCTTTTAGATTTTTCACAGACCCCGTAGACCTTTTAGCCTGTTTTCCTCGTTTCAATTCGGCGCTGAATGCTAAAAAATCGAAACCGTTTTACATTGGATGTCGATTTTGGCTCTTTTTTATTCAAAATATTGAGCAACATTAGGATAACCCACACTACTTCAAATTGTTGGATCGATGCGTCCATTAAATTATATTAAAAATTGGTTCCATTCCAAAATCCCTGCACTATTCCGGTGCAGGGATTTTTAATTATAGACTATATTAAATGAAAGGTTATACATTAAACTTTTTCATGTATCTATGAAGCTTCATCGTCTCTTGATAAAAATCGTATAAAACATATTCCATATGCATTAAATTAGGTCTATCCTTCCCTAGCTCTAGATCATTTATATAATGACTACCAAGAGTCATAAACGGACAGCTCTTTATATCATTTAGTATTTTTATATGTTCAGTTTCTAAATGGGAATGAAACTGAAAAGTATCTTCAATTTTATTTAAAACTTTCTCTTGAGTACCTTTAAAATGGCTAGCATAAGTTATAAAATCAAACAACTCATTTGTCCAATATACTGTGTAATTATCTGTCATTTTATTCTTTTCACAAAATGTGATAAAATCCTGTTCCGTTAATTTATCGTTTACACTTGGAGTATAGTAAGGACCAGGCAAACTCGATCTTGGATTTATAATAGAACTCCCTCTATAAACAATATCAAAGGACATCCATTTTACTGCACTATATATATTTTTCAAATCTCTGCGCTTAGGGGACGCTACAACTATTTGATAAAATAAGTAAGCCGCAATGTATGCAAGACTTAAGTCGTAAAAAATTTCTCCTAATTCGTGCCCAATCTCAAAAACTTCAGGAATTTCTTTAAGAATTAATTTTATCAATATAATACAGACCGAGGATAAAATTAATAGAAATAATAGTAAGAGACTTCGTTGTTTGGAATTCATAATTAAAGCATATAATTATCAATGTTTACCTCTATAAAACATTGCCAATTAATACTTTTTATAAGGGGCCATTTATATAGGTAATCAAATGTAATAAAAAAGGAAGGTCAAGAACGTAAGCTGCTACAAGCCTTTTTGCTCAGTATTTCAAAAAGTGTCTATTAAGACATCTTTAATTGTCATAGTGTCCAATAAGACAATTTCACTATCTTTGGCAAAACCAAGCTGCAGCTTTACCAATGGATCTTCTTCAAAAACCTACTCTTTTTCAGAATGTATGCGAAGTACAGCTTGCCACTAGCGGTATTATTATGCCTGCGCCAATGGGTAGCTTGCAGCCATTTTCCAATACCTATGTAGAAAATACAAACGCCATCCCGGTACATTTTGGAAAAAGTACCGTGGCCTTGGGCCAGGAAGGAAAAGATACTCCAGCTGGTTTCCTTTGGGAACAAACCTTAAAGCTTCGTTTTCCTAATGGCGATTTATTAGGCAGCGCTCGAATAGATCAATACCGGAACGTTAAATTTATTTACGTAAAAATGAGCGGTGGCCTCGTTTTCTTTTTTGGCCGCAACGATTATTTTCAGAATGCTCCTATTACTATCGAAATAAAAAACACACCCAATATTGTTGAAGTGGCTTACAGCAATGCTTCCATATTTCCCATTGGCCTAACTAATGGTGCTGCAGATCATTTACTGGGTGAAGATATACCTATAAACTTTTTCAATTTATAATTATGGGCGCAAATCCGTTTCCTTTAAATATTGGTGTTAAGCAGGATAGTTGGGATAAACTTCAATTGCTTCAGCACTTAGATCCTTCGCTTAAATTATATGCGGACGAATTAAATAAAATGGTTGCCGCACTAAATTATTTGTACGGAAATATTACTGTTGGTGAATATTCAGGAAACTTACCATTAAGTCTACAGCCCTTAATTTTAGACCATTCTGCTGAAGGTTCTACTCAAGAAAAAGCACAGCTCGCCATAAATGCAATGCCAAGGTATGTACTACAACCAGGTTATGCGCAATGGTTTTATACTGAGCGTATTGTTTTAAGTAATGGCGGCGGCATTTCGGCCACAGATGTAAGTCCGCGGTATGCTGTAATTACAGAATATTTTTTACTTCGTAAAAAAATAGCACCAACCGATGGCGAATCTGCCATTGGCGCTGGAGGAACTCCAATTGATGTTGCAGATCTTATTGCGCTGCCTGCAAAAGATACCAGAAATTTTGCGCCACAGGAATTCAACCTTGGCAATATTGGCACTGCCACTATCCAATCTGCAGCCAGTACAACGGGACCACGAAGCACGCCAAATGCCGCTTCAATTATTTTTAGAGGTATACAGGACGGCGAAGCTAGAGTATGGCTTTATTTAGGTGCGCAGGAAAATGTAGGTATTGGGTATCCAGCCGTAGGTGCATCGGCATTTAGGCTATTTCCTGCAGATAGTGCAGATGCAGATCCTTTGCCCCCTACTTCGCAGGATAACATCGTTAAAACCCTAAACATACTAGATACCAATCTGTCCACGCTAGACGCCGCAGGCTTGGCAGCTTATTTTAATCTTCTTGTTCCAGGTATTGAAAAAGAAGCTTTTGAAAGTTGGAGAACCCACATTGTAGATGCTGCAGGTAACATTTTAAAAACCTTCGATCTGGTTAATCGTGGTAAAGGTCCGGTAGGGTTGGAAGCTGTAACCTACGATGTAGCTTATACGCTTACTGCGGATATGTTTTATGAGATAAATCCAAAATTTGAGGATAGAATTAAAACTCAATCTTTTACTTATAACGGAACTGAAAACACCTTTGTTTTAGCTAACATAGCCGCTAAAGTATTAATGGTTTCTATAGATACAGGCCTTTATTGGGAGCAGGTGCCCTCTGGGGAAGTCTCCGGAGTAACCGTAGATTCAAACTTATTATATAGTGGAGTAATAGTAACAATTCAATACATAAAAAAATGAAAAAAATAATTTTAGCAATTATTGCCTTATCAGCTTTTATAACATCGGCGCAAACCCCATTTCCGAAAGGTGCGTTCTTTCCAAATGTAACTGAAAAGATGGATGCTGATAGTTTAGCAGTTTTCAACAACGGCATTCTTAATGGGTATATAAGCAAAGCAGCATTATTAACCCCGTTGGCAAGAACGACTATAACTGATTCTATTACGAGTGGCTCTATTCGACCTATACAGATCTATAATAAAGTTATGGATAATGGAACCACTCGTTTATTTACAATAGATTACAGAGGGATACAAGCGGGAAGTGTTTTTTCAGGTACTACAGAAGATATCCCGAATAAATTATGGTTTGGATATTCAATTGGGAGAGTGGCTAACGACACCTTATCTGGGTTTTTGAGATTTCAACATTCTGGTAACCCACCTTCTAACGGGTTACAAAATCTTCTTATCAGTACATATAATAAAGGTTTTACTCTTTCTCATAATAATGGGGGTGTTAGTACAGGAACTCCGACAAATGCCTATGCTGTATTTGAGCAAACTGGTTTATTTAAAGCTCCATTAAGTACTGTTGATTCCTTAGATAAGGCTTCTGGCACGTATATTCCAAATAAAGATTATGTTAACTATTTTAATAACCTTTCTAAACCAACTAAAAGGGGATATAAATTTACAGTGCTTCCTAATATTGACGCTGATAATGATACCATAGGAAATACAGGAATGACGTATAACACTCAAACAGATGAATATGTAATATCATACTATTCCTTCGCAAAAGAATCTAAATTATGGTTTTACCACAGAAATAGTCAAAATCTTTTAAATTATAAAGAAACAGGAACTTTAATACCAGCACCAGATAGAGAAATTGATGTTTCTGCCTATCTATACCATATTCAAGGAGTTGCCTACGATGACAGTAATAATTCTTATTGGATTTTGGGTTCCATAAATACTATTTCTGATGATGCAGAGCGAAGGCTTATTAATATAAATGATAGTGGAGGGTTACTTTCTTCAACTGATTTAGCATCTATGTCTTTTCAGCCAGGGATGATTTTCTGCAACAATAGAAATAATGAGTTAATCATAAAACCAAATGATAATACCGATTTATATTTTTTAGATAAAACAACGAAAACTGTTATAAGAACTGAAACTACATTTACAATTCATGAAGGTTTAGCTTTTGATAGTAATCGAGATTTAATTTGGGTAGCTGGAAGAACGGCAGGAGGCGAAAATAAAATAGTGGTTTATGCTTATGACACTATGGAAGAATTGGCAGAGTTCCCTCTAAAGACTCTACCTCTTAGTAGTACTGAAAATGTAGAGGGAATGTTAATAGATCCTATCGATGATAAATTACTGATAAGTTTCGACGGATTTCTACATGGAAGCAACAACAATGGAAATGCTTTATTTAAATACGACTTTCCTAGATATACCTCAAAAGAAAATAAGCAAAAGCTAAAAACATATACCGTAGCAACTTTGCCCGCATCACCGGAAATAGGCGACCAATATTTGATAACAGATGCAGATGCACCGTCTTGGAATACAGCAGTTGTTGGCGGTGGCGCAATTAAAGTAGTGGTGTATTATGACGGCACAAACTGGATTTCACATTAAAATTAAAAGATATGTATTTAATAAACACTTTTTTAGGATTTGCAATTGCGCAATTGGCAGACATTTTAACGAGAAACAAGGGTTCGGAAACTTCTCCAGTTAAATTTGATTTTGTCTTTTTTTTGAAGGATACGTGGATTAAAATACTTTTTTCCTTAATGCTTTCAATTTTCCTTTCAGTGGCAATTCACTTTAATTGGGAAGATGTTACAGAAATTTTCGGGCAGCAACTTAAACTTAACAAATTGGTTTTTTTAGCAATAGGAGCCGTTCCAGAATTGATCTTGCAGTATGCAAAAAAGAAACTTGGCTTTTTACAACCTAAAGAAGTTGAAGGATTTAATAGGAAAGAAAAATAATACAATGTCACAAACCCTAATCCCAATACACATTAAGCCGCACTTAATTCCGTTTCTGTTTAAGAAGCTGAAATGTGTGGATTGTGAGTATGAAGGGAAGCGGGTTAAAGCTGCAAAAGTTACTAATTCAACTTCATTGGGGCGTTTTGTTAGAATTTTGTTAGAGAAATCGCAACAAAAAGTTAACTGTGACAAAAGAGCGCAAACTTTTTTTTTAGTGTCTGAACGGGCAAAAACATTGCCGGTAATGCGTACAGAGTACAAATATGAAGACGGACGCAATGGATTTCTTTTTATGCCACCTGCCGGAGAGCTGCTAGTAAACGAATATTTAGAAGAAGAGTTTGATACCGCAATAATGTTTTTTATTCACGCGCGCCATCAAGCCGAAGGCGAGCGCAGTTTAGATTCCGCTATTATAGAATTCTTTGAAGAATATGATCTTGAGGAATTTAATTTCAATATTCTACGCATTCGCCGTGCCTATTACCGCAAGCTGGAAAGTGGCTACTTTAAGGCAATGGTTAAATACAATCCTATCAGCAACAAACTGGAAGCTAGTAAATAGCTGTCACAGTATTAGCAGATTGCCGCAGGTACATTTACCAAAAATTCTGGAAAATGTCTGCTCTTAAAATTGCCCTTCTCAAAATCTACTTTTATTTAGCCCTGGCCACAGATCCCAATACTTCAGTTTGGGAACGCATTGTAGTCTTTTTCCTATGGATTTTAACGTTAGGACCAGTTGTATTTGTGGTAGATAGACTGCACAAATGGATTATAGATTATCAGGGTTTCACCATAGGTGTTGTGCTGTTTATTCTACTAAATCTTATTCTAGGCGGTATCGTTCACCAAAAAAAAGGAGATTTTGACTGGCAGCTTCTCCTTCGAAAAACTAATAAAATGGTGATTGTTCTATTGGTGAGTTACTTCACCTTAGAAGTTTTAATTAGCATAGTTGGCGAAAACTTCGTTGTGGATGGATTCCGCATCGCCATTCAAGTTTCTACCCTACTCTACCCCGGCAGCAAAATTCTAAAGAACATTTTTATTCTCTCCGAAGGCGAGCACCCGCCAGAATGGGTGATGCGAAAAGTCTATAAGTTTCAGGAGAACGGAGATCTTCAGGAACTTTTTGATAAAAAGAAAAACAATGAGAACTATAACTAACATCGTTATCCATTGTACAGCTGGGCATCAAAATGCCGCTGCAGTGCAAAACTATTTTACGCGTCCAACTTCTAAAGGTGGCCGTGGATGGAAAACTGGAGGCTACCACCGTATTATTGAAAAAGATGGCACCATCCGTAAAATGTACGATTTTGCCACTGTAACCAATGGTGTAAAGGGCCATAATAGTGATACCATACATATTAGCTATGTGGGCGGCGTAGATCCTTTAGACGTTAACAAGG
>CAXBDO010000014.1:0-16515 GCA_963974165.1 uncultured Aequorivita sp. | reverse complement strand
TTCAACCAATAATTGATCGCTTCTGTTAACGTTAACGATAAACAGGTTCTTCTCCTTAATTTTTGGTGGGTCAACAATTTCTTCCATAGGCGGCAACTGTCTCGCTATACCGCTGTCCTTTTCAATGGTAGTAGTTACCAAGAAAAAGATAAGCAGTAGGAAAGCGATGTCTGCCATCGACCCTGCGTTTACTTCAGGTGTTGCTCTTCTTGCCATATTATTTTGTTACTTTTTTAATTCCGCCGAAAACCATAGCACCTACAGCTAGTACAGCTAAAATGTAGAAAGCGTACAATCCTGTACCTACCCATTTTGAGCCGCTTTCAGAAAGCATACCTCCATCTTGTGTTGGCATGGTATTTCCATCGGCCAGCACATAAGAGATTACAACTATAAGTAGGAATGCTCCAACAGACATAAGGGTGTTTTTGATATTGCCGGCGAAAATTCCTTTTACTACAAAGAAAAGAACAAAGGCAACTGTAATAGCAAATGTAATATATGCAACATACAAGAATCCATCCACTCCCTCGCCAGTTTCAACGACAGCAGTATCACCTTTTGCGATGATCATTGCAAGAAAAATAATCCCTGCAACGCTTAAAAGCAATGCTACAATTTTTAAAATTTTATGTAATGCCATCTTGTGGTTTGTTTAGATTTTATTTTTTGTTTTGTAGTCGAATAACATATCGATTAAGGTAATAGAAGCATCTTCCATACTGTTAACGATACTATCAATCTTAGCGATAATATAGTTGTAGAATACTTGAAGGATAATAGCTACAATAAGACCGAATACAGTTGTTAAAAGTGCTACTTTAATACCTCCAGCAACCAATGATGGGTTCATATCTCCCGCCGCTTGAATCTTATCGAAGGCACCAATCATACCGATTACAGTACCCATGAAACCAAGCATCGGAGCTACCGCGATAAATAGCGATATCCAAGATACGTTTTTCTCCAGTTGGCCCATTTGCACACCACCGTAAGCAACAACTGCTTTCTCAGCAATGTCGATACCTTCGTGGGCACGATCTAGACCTTGGTAATAAATTGATGCAACAGGACCTTTTGTATTTCTACAAACTTCCTTTGCAGCTTCAATACCACCGCTATTTAATGCATCTTCCACTTCCTGCGCCAATTTTTGAGTATTGGTAGTAGAAAGGTTAAGGTATATAATTCTTTCAATTGCAATTGCCAATCCAAGAATTAAACACAATAGTACAATTCCCATAAAAGCTGGACCACCTTCTACGAAACGTTCTTTCAGTACTTGGTGAAATCCTTTATCGGGCTCAGCGGCTGGGGAAGTTTCATCTTGAATAAAGGAAACTGTGGCTGCTGTTACCAAAGCTTGAGAACTAGTTGGCATTGTCTGCGCTGTTGTAGCGTTCGCGTTTAATGTGCCCACAAATACCATTGCGGCAACCGCCATAATAGAAAGTAATTTTTTCATTGCTATCGACTTAAAGTTTGTTTTTAGTTAAAGGTTTAAAGATATAAAATAATTTAGTTAATCTGCAAGAATATTAATCGACACTGCAAATGAGCCTCATAATAGACTTTAAGTTTGTTGCAGAGAGGAAGGGATTCGAACCCTCGATACGCTTGTGGCGTATACACACTTTCCAGGCGTGCGCCTTCGACCACTCGGCCACCTCTCTATTAATTCTAGCCACGTTGTAATGGTGTGCCAAATATCAAAAAAAAAACAACGCAATAAAATAAATTAGAAGGTTTATTTATTGCATTTCTCCGCGCAAAGAGGTTTCGAATATGGTTTTGAAGCTGTTAGCCGAAATATTCTGGCCCAATAAATACATCAATTTTGCCAAGGCTGCTTCCGTAGTACAGTCCTTTCCGCTAATAACCCCTATTTTTTTCAGTTCCGTACTGGTTTCATATAGGCCCATATTAACACTTCCCCCAGAACATTGGGTAACATTAATGACGGGAATTCCCTTTTTAATCACTTCTTTTAATGGGTTTAGAAACCAATCGGCATTGGTGATATTTCCCGCACCATAGGTTTCAAGCACCAGTCCTTTCATCTCTGGATAGTTGAACAAATACTTAATTGTTGCCTCATCCATGCCCGGAAACATTTTAACCAGGACTATATGGCTTTCCAGATTTTTGTGGACTTTTAATTTTTTTCGCCTATTTGGTCTGTACAGGGCTTCGTTGTTTACCACTAAATGCACACCACTTTGTACAAGCTCGGGGTAATTTAACGATGCAAATGCTTCAAAATGCTCGGTATTAATTTTTGTAGTGCGGTTGGCACGGTATAGTTTGTATTCAAAATAAAGTCCTACCTCGGCAATTTTTGAAACTCCTTTTTCCCGAAGCGAGGCAATCTGGATGGAAGTAATTAAATTCTCCTTCGCATCTGTGCGCAAATCGCCAATTGGCAACTGCGAGCCCGTAAAAATAACCGGCTTGCCCAGATTCTCCAGCATAAAACTTAAAGCCGACGCGGTATAACTCATAGTATCGCTGCCGTGAAGCACCACAAAACCATCCATTTTTTCATAATTGGTTTCAATAATAGTAGCAATATCTACCCAATATTTTGGATTCATATTAGAACTATCAATTGGTTTCGGAAATGTTGTAGTGGTTATGTTACAATCCAGCAACTTAAGTTCAGGAATGTGGTTAAGGAGCTCGTCAAAATTGAAATTGCGCAGCGCGCCAGTTTCAAAATCCTTTATCATCCCGATGGTTCCGCCAGTATATATTAAGAGTATGTTGGGGTTAGCATTCATGAATAATGTTCAAATTAAATTTATAAAATTCCAATATCTAAAACTCCTTTTCCCGCAATTTTGGAATTTGGCCTTATGTATTGAAATTTAAACTTTAAATACCTCTTTTGAATTTTCGGTAGTAACTTCTGCAATTTCCTCTTCCGAAACATTGTAAATTTCAGCAAGTTTCTTGCTTACCAGTTTTAAATAACTGCTTTCATTTCTTTTACCACGATAAGGCGCCGGGGCAAGATAGGGCGAATCAGTTTCCAAAACGATATGTTTCAGCGGAATTTGATTCAGAAAAGTATCAATCTTTCCGTTTTTGAAAGTTACTACTCCGCCAATACCCAATTTCATATTAAAGGAAATGGCTCTTTCAGCCTGTTCAAAAGTGCCCGTGAAGCAGTGAAATATTCCGAAGAGATCATCACTCTTTTCTGTTTCCAAAACTTCGAAAATTTCATCAAAAGCATCGCGGCAGTGAATTACAATTGGAAGCTTGTATTTTTTCGCCAGTTGAATTTGTCTTTTAAAGGCTATTTTTTGAATTCCTAAAGTAGATTTATCCCAATAAAGATCGATACCTATTTCGCCCACGGCATAAAAGCTTCGGTTTTTGAACTGAGCCTCGACGTGCGCCAATTCTTCTTCATAATTTTCCTTAACAGATGTTGGGTGCAGCCCCATCGTTAAAAATACGTTTTCGGGATATTCCTTTTCCAAAGTATACATCGCCTCGGTATAACTGGAATCTATGGCTGGGATAAAAAACCTATTAATCCCCTCATTAAAGGCCCGCAGCATTATTTGCTGGCGGTCCTCATCAAAAGCATTGCTATATAAATGTGTGTGGGTGTCTGTTAACATAGGTGCAAAGCTACTTATTTTGTTTGCTATCTTTACACAAAAAAATTGATGCAATTACGCGATTTTCTAGAAAACCAAGGGTTTTACCGAATTCCACTTAAAAAATTAGCAACCGGCCATTATCTCTTTTCGGCAAAAGTAAATGGGGTTTTGGGCGATTTTATTTTAGATACCGGTGCCTCCACAAGTTGCATTGGCTTTAAAAACAGCTCCCATTTTTCATTAGTAAGTGAAGCAAGTATTATAAAGGCCGCCGGGGCTGGAGCTATTAATATGGAAACCATGCTATCGCGAAAAAACACTTTAAGTATAGACCAATGGAAAATAACCAATATGGATTTTGTGCTTTTCGATCTTTCCCATGTAAATGAAGCCCTAATACAATCGAAGGAAGAAGCCATACACGGAATAATTGGGGCCGATTTTCTAAAAAAACACCGCGCCGTAATAGATTATGGCAGAAATTGCTTCTACGTTAAATAGATGTTACAACCTTATGCGTTTGTTTCCAATAATTTGAGTAATTTTAACTTCCCCTGAAATAACTCAATTGTGCCTAACAAAATAATAGCAGTCCTCCTCACCCTCACGCTGTACTCCGTTTCTATTCGTGGGCAAAATATTTCACACTATAAAAATATTGTAAATACCACCAAGAGCGACACCCAAAAACTTGCCGCGCTGGATAGTTTATTGAAGCGCACCTTTACAACAAACCATGAAGCCTTTATAGATTATAGCGTTCAATATATTGGGCTTGCAATTTCCTTGGACAGTATTGAGCTTGCCGCAAGAAAGGCGATGAACCTTCAATATCCCTTAACCAATTATGGCAACGACCCTTTATACGCCATTACAATTATTAATAGCGTACTTGCCCGAAAATATAAAATACAGGATAGATTTTTATTGGGCGGTCTGTATATAAAGCGCGGAAGTGCCAATGCAAAGGTAAATCTTCAAAAAGCCATAGACGACTATAATCTGGCGCTGGAAAATTTCACTTCAAAGGATTCCTTAAACATTGCAGATACCTATCTTTTTAGAGGCCAAGCTTACTCGCAGATGGGCAAATTTATACTTGCCGGTGAGGATTTAAGTCGCGCTTATTCAATATATGAAACTCACAAAGCATACAATTATATGGTTTTTGCCCAGCAAGGTATTATAAGTATGTATAGTATGAACGGTTTTTACGAAAAGGCGAAAAAAGAGCGAAATGCACTTATAAAAAAATTGAAAAGTTTAGACCTTCATAGTTTGCTCTCGTATGAATATTATAATCAGGCCCTAGATTATAAAAAAATGGGCGAGCGTAATCAAGAGCATAAGTTTCTATTATTGGCAGAAACAAATTTTGACCATAATGGCTCTAATAAAGCTATTTATATTGGTATTCTTTCCAGTCTTATAGAGTTTTATTGCGAAGATTATAGAACTACAAAAGCAGCAAAATATCTGGGTATTTTAGAAAACATGAATTACGATTTTTCTGGAAATGCCGTTGTTGAATTAAATTATCTAAGTGGAAAAGCCAAGTACCTTCAAACAACAGCTTATTATGAAGACGCCTTGGTCCTGGCTCAGAAAAAATTGAAAATCGCAAAAAATCTTGGAATAGAAGATGAAATAATGCAGACCTATTCCCTACTCTCAGACATTTATTACAATATGGGCGAGTTTGAAAAGAGTATCGAAAACACCCAAATTGCAAATTCAATAAAAGACTCCATCTATAACCGAAGTACGGCAAACGCCCTTGCCTATTACCAAACCCTTTACGAAACCGAAAAGAAAGAAAAGGAATTGGTTGCCAAAACTTCCAATATCAGCCTGCTGGAAAAAGACAATGAAAGTTTTAAAAAAGCCATGCTCTTTACGGGCATCGCCATTCTATTTGGTTTTGGGCTAATTCTACTTTACCGAAATCAACGATACTTGAAGAGCAACAAGGTGCTCCAGGAAAAATTTAGCCAAGAGCTGCTTATTTCGCAGGAATATGAGCGCAGAAAAATCTCGAAAGACCTTCACGATGGTATTGGCCAGCAATTATTGGTAATAAAAAATAAGATGGTTAATTGCGGCGACGAGGATGCCAAAAGAATGGTAGACAATACCATTGAGGAAATTAGGGGAATATCCAGAGATCTGCATCCCTTTCAGTTGCAGGAGCTGGGCATTACCAAAGCTATTGAATACACAATTAATTTAATAGACGAAAACTCTAACTTGTTCATTTCGGCAGAAATAGACAATATAGACAATATTTTCACCAAGGAAAATGAAGTGAATATATACCGAATTATTCAAGAAGGCCTTAGCAATATCTTAAAACACGCTAATGCCGAAGCTGGAAAAGTATCCATTAAGAAAATGAGAAATAGCGTATTGATTTCAATAAGGGACAATGGCGAAGGTTTCAATTTCGATGAAAAATACCAGGACGTAAAATCTTTAGGACTGAAAACACTCTTAGAACGAACAAAATTTTTAAAAGGTCAAATGAAGGTAACCTCCAAAAAGGATTCCGGCTCTGTACTAGAATTTCAATTTCCATTATGAACAACACTACACCATCCATAATTATTGCAGACGACCACCCACTGCTCTTAAAGGGACTCAGCGATTTTTTAATTGAAAAGGGCTATAATCTTTTAGGAAGCGGCATTGATGGCCGCGAAGCCTACAATCTTATTGCCCAGAAAAAGCCCGATATTGCCATTTTGGATATTCAGATGCCATATATGTCTGGGCTGGAAATTGCCCAACAATGTAAAGGTGCAGGTATAGACACCAAGATAGTGTTAATAACCCTTCACAAGGAAAAGGAGCTCTACCAGCGCGCCAAGGAATTAAACATTTTCGGTTATATTCTTAAGGAATTTGCTTTGGAAGAGATTGAAAACTGTATAAAAACCGTGAAGGAAGGCCAGCCTTTTTTCAGTGAAAAAATAAAAGAGCTTATCGGCATTGTTTTGGTAGAAGATAGCCAATTGGAAATTTTAACACCTTCTGAAAAGAAAATTCTAAAGTTGATTGCTAAAGATAAAACCAATAAGGAAATTGCCTCGCAACTATTTATCTCTTACCGAACTGTAGAAAAACACCGCAGCAACATTATTACCAAGCTTAATTTGGAGCCCAAAACGAATAGTCTTCTAATATGGGCAAAGGAACATCACGATAAATTTATATAACCCATTTTTCTTCAAACTATAAAATTACGTGTTAACACGTATTTCATAGTTCTATTGAAATCTTGATATTTACATTATGAAAGGGTCGGTATATACAGATAACAATAAGAAGAAAAGTTTCAATAAACTGTTAAGCGGAAAAAAATCTGCAATAGTAGTTTTAATTGTTTCGATTGTTATTATTCTTTTATTGAACCTCGTAAAGACTATTCTTTTTAACTGAAAAGTTACTAGCTAACCAAAAAAATCCGGCTCTGAAGGCCGGATTTTTTAATTTATATAGTTCTGAGATTATAGCTCTAAAGCATGCTTCACATTATTGTCCATTAAAAGTTCTTCTGGACTTTCCAATGCTTCCTTTACAGCAACCAGGAATCCAACAGATTCACGGCCGTCAATAATTCTATGGTCGTATGAAAGTGCAACGTACATTACAGGGGCAACAACAATTCCGCCATCGCGAACTATTGCGCGTTCCACAATATTGTGCATTCCTAAAATTGCAGACTGTGGTGGATTAATAATTGGGGTTGAAAGCATACTTCCAAATACCCCTCCATTAGAGATTGTAAATGTTCCACCGGTCATTTCGTCTACAGTTATCTGACCGTCTCGGGCTCTGATAGCAAGACGTTTTACTTCATTCTCTACTCCTCTGAAACTTAGATTTTCAGCATTTCTGATAACAGGAACCATTAAGCCCTTAGGCCCAGATACGGCAATTGATATGTCCTTAAAATCATAAGTAATCATATAATCGCCATCAATCATAGAGTTTACATCTGGATACATTTCTAGTGCACGCACAACAGCCAGTGTAAAGAAAGACATAAAGCCAAGACCCACCCCGTGCTTTTCCTTGAATTGATTTTTGTACTTATCACGCAATTCAAAAATAGCCGTCATATCTATCTCATTGAAGGTGGTAAGCATGGCGGTTTCGTTTTTGGCGGAAACCAGACGTTCAGCAACTTTTCTGCGGAGCATAGAAAGTTTTTTGCGTTCGCTGCCACGGCTACCAGAACCTGGAGTTCCCATTGCGGGAGCGGCATTAGTTGCATCTTCTTTAGTAATACGGCCATCGCGCCCACTACCCTTTACGTCTTTTGATGACATATTTTTTTCGTCAAGTATTTTCTTGGCGGCCGGGGATGGAGATCCCGTGGCATAGGTTTTTTTATCCTGCTCCTGGTTTGGAGTTGAAGGTTTTGAAGGAGATTCTGTTTTTGCTTCTGCTTTTTTAGAAGTATCCTCTTTTTTCTCGGATTTTGATTCTTCTTTGTTGCCTCCTGGTTTTTCGGCGGCGGTGTCTATTAAGCATACAACTTCCCCAACAGCAACAACATCGCCTTCTTCTGCCTTTAAAGTAATAATACCACTAGCTTCAGCAGGAAGCTCTAACGTAGCTTTATCGCTATCTACCTCTGCAACATAATCGCCATCTTTTACTAGCCAAGAAGCTATTTCTACTTCGGTGATGGATTCTCCCGGAGAAGGGACTTTCATTTCTAATACCATATTCTTATAATTTATCGCAACCAACGATTGCTATTCTATTCTTATTACTGCTACTCTATATAGGATTTTATTTATATCCTATTCTTTTTCGTTCGTGTTGTGCCTTTTCATTTTCATCCTTCTGCATTAAATAATGTAAGGCATCGTACACATTACCAAACTGCTTGTCGTATTTCTCCTCAAGTTTTGACAACTTTTCTCCCAAATCTTTATGCGAAAGCGCAAATTGGCGCATCATCACAAAAGCCCGCATTATTGAAATATTTATGGCAACTGCGGTTTTACTTCGCAATACGCTCGATAACATTGCCACACCTTGCTCTGTAAAGGCGAAAGGTTTATATCTTGTACCGCCCTGTTTTGAGGTCACAATTTGTGACCTCAAATTTTCAAATTCCATATCGGTCAATTCGAACATAAAATCCTTCGGAAATCGCTCCAGATTTCTGCGAACTGCTTGCTTTAAAATTTTGGTTTCTATACCATAGATTTCCGCAAGATCAAAATCGAGCATTATCTTCTCTCCACGAATTTCAAAGATTTTATTTTGGATTTCCTGTAATTCCATACATTCAATATTTAAATTAAAAGTAAGAAATTACTCGGGGAAAATTACTCCATATTTTTGTCGAACACGTTCTCTATTACTTTTGCGTGTCGTGCTTTTGACCTTACGGTACTTCCAGCTGCCGGGGCGGCATACATTTTTCTGCTGCAAACCCTAAAGTTTCTAGCTTCTTCAAAATGCATCAATAAATGCGAGTAAGCTCCCATATTTCTTGGTTCTTCCTGCGCCCAAACAATATCATCGGCATTTTTATATTTCTTAATTATCTTTTTCATTGCATCCATCGGCAACGGGAATAGTTGCTCTACTCTTACCAGGGCAACATCGTCTCTATTAAGTTCTTCTCTTTTCTCAAGCAAATCATAATAGAACTTACCTGTTACAAATACCAAAGATTTCACATTTGCTACCTTAACCTCATTATCGTCAATTATCATCTGGAAACTTCCGTTTGCAAATTCTTCTTTTGTTGAAACCACTTTTGGGTGGCGAAGCAAACTTTTGGGAGTAAAAACAATTAATGGCTTGCGATAATCTGTTTTTAGCTGTCTTCTTAAAAGATGGAAAAGGTTTGCTGGGGTAGTAACATCTGCCACAAACATATTGTCTGTTGCACATAACTGAAGGAAACGCTCCATTCTTGCAGATGAATGCTCTGCTCCCTGACCTTCATAACCGTGTGGCAATAACATAACCAGACCATTCTGCAGCTTCCATTTATCTTCTGCGGCAGAAATATATTGGTCGATCATTATTTGGGCTCCATTCCCAAAATCACCAAATTGTGCTTCCCATATAGTAAGGGTATTCGGGCTGGCCATAGCATAGCCATAATCAAACCCAACCACTCCGTATTCTGAAAGCAATGAATTGTATATGTAAAAGTCGCCCTGATCGCCTTTTAAATGGTTTAAAAGCACAACTTCTTCTTCACTTTCTTCTACTTTAATAACCGCATGGCGATGTGAAAATGTACCTCGCTCTACGTCTTGTCCGCTTATGCGAACATCATGACCTTCCTGCAACAAGGATCCATACGCAAGCAACTCGCCCATGGCCCAATCCATTTTATTATCTTCAAAATACATTTTCTGCCTTGCCTCGATTAGCTTGGCAATCTTCTTCAGGAATTTTTTATCCTCCGGCAGTTTGGTGATTACTTCCGCAATCTCATCCAGTTTCTTTATGTCGAAAGTGGTATCTACCGCCTTCATCATTTTATCTTCTTCGGCATAGTTGTAACCATCCCACTCATCCTGCATAAAAGGAGTAATAGAAGTTTTATCTTCTTTTCTGGAGCTTTCCAGATTTTCCTCTAATTTATCTCTGTATTCTTGTTCCAGCTTATCTATATAGCCTTTATCGATCACACCTTCTGCAATAAGTTTTTGCGCGTATATATTGCTCGGGTTATCATGCTTCGCTATAGCTTTATATAGTTTAGGCTGGGTAAAACGTGGCTCATCGCCTTCATTATGACCATATTTTCTATAGCCCAACAAATCGATAAATACATCTTTACCAAATTCCATTCTAAAATCCAAGGCGAAATTCATTGCGTGCACAACTGCTTCTACATCATCTGCATTTACGTGAAGAATAGGCGAAAGGGTTACTTTACCTACATCTGTACAATAAATTGATGACCTTGCATCTAAATAGTTGGTAGTAAAACCAACTTGGTTATTTACTACAATATGAATGGTTCCTTCTGTTCTATAACCATCCAGTTGTGCCATTTGTACAATTTCATATACAATTCCCTGGCCCGCTATTGCGGCATCTCCGTGTACAATAATTGGCAATACTTTATTTGGCTCGTCTTTGTGATGGTCATCCTGCTTGGCACGGGCAATTCCCTGCACCACCGCACCTACAGTCTCCAAATGCGAAGGGTTTGGTGCTATATTCAAATTAATTTCCTTACCAGATTCGGTTGTGCGCTTAGAAGTCCAGCCTAAATGGTATTTAACATCGCCATCAAAAATATCCTGGGAGTAATCTTTTCCATCAAATTCGCTGAAAATATCTTTGGCGCTTTTGCCGAAAATATTTGTTAAAGTGCTCAAGCGTCCACGGTGCGCCATACCCATAACAAATTCCTCAACCCCTTTAGCCGCTGCATTTTCTATGAGCGTGTCTAGGGCAGGAATTAAACTTTCTCCACCTTCAAGTGAAAAACGCTTTTGGCCTACGTATTTTGTATGCAGGAAACTCTCAAAAGACACAGCTTCATTGAGCTTTTTAAGAATATGTTTTTTGTGTTCGTTGGTAAAACTTGGCTGATTGTCGTTAACATTCAACTTTTGCTGTATCCACTGAATTTCATCCGGCTTACGGATGTACATATATTCTATACCAATGGAATTGCAATAAATGCTTTCCAGGTGTTTAATAATTTCTTCTAATGTTGCATCTCCAATTCCCAAGATTTCACCCGCCCTAAAAGTGGCTTTTAGGTCATGCTGCGAAAGGCCAAAATTTTCAATCGCCAAGGTGGGCAAATACTTTCTGCGCTCCCTAACCGGATTGGTTTTAGTGAAAAGATGTCCGCGCGTTCTGTAGCCATCAATTAATTTTACAACCTGAAATTCCTTTATAACATCTTCACACACAGTGCCAGCGTCATATTGGAGGGTCGCTGAATTTTCAGCTGTGCCGAAAAAATCTTCTACACTGTACTCCGAACCAAAGTCGAAACCTTGGAAAAAAGCTCGCCAACTAGGCTCAACGCTGTCTGGGTACTGTAAATATTTTTCGTAAAGTTCCGCGATTTGAGATGGGTGTATCGCGTTTAAAAAGGAAAATTTATCCATGTTAAATATACAAATGGGTCATTTTGATAAAACGGTACAAAAATACAATAATTACACAAACTACCCGACTTGAATTTATATATTTATAGGAGGTTAATCTTAAAGTATTCACAATGATAAAGGCGGAATATTGCTATGTTGCCAAATTATTAATGGTCTTTGTGCTTCATTTTGGCGCAACTTCGGCATACGGTCAAAATAATTCACCCCACTTTAAAGAAATTCTTCGGTTTGGCGGGGGATTTGTGCGTAGGCTATCACAACAATAATATAACTATTGGAAATACTGTATTAGAAGAAAATGAGAGTATCTACGTCTCTGCCATAATTCCTTTTGCAAGGGATTATTTTTAAACGTTGCGCTGCATTAAATCTCTTCCAAATTCGCGAAGCATTTGCTTTTTTTCTTCTGAAATAGCTATTTCATCCAAAAGCGAGTAGGCTTTATTACTGTACTTTTCAATTTCAACCTTGGTTGCATCGGCAGCGCCAGAGTTTAAAAAGATATCTTTTACTGTCGCAATTTTATCGATTGGGTCTTTGGGGTTTATGCTAAATAGATGCTCCAATTCCTCGGCCTGTAGGGTTGAACCGGCACCCACCGCTTTCAAATATAAAAAGGTCTTTTTGTTTGAAATTATATCGCCCCCTACTTGTTTTCCGAAAGTTTCCGGATTGCCAAAGACATCCAGATAATCATCCTGCAATTGAAAGGCAATTCCTAGATTTCTTCCAAATTGGTAAATTTTGTCCTTATCACCTTCTGAAGCATTTGCAACTATAGCCCCCATTTGCATTGCCGCGCCCAACAAAACTGCAGTTTTATGGTCTATCATTTTAATATAATCTTCCAAAGTAACATCATCGCGGGTTTCAAAATCCATGTCGTGCTGTTGGCCTTCGCAGACCTGTAGGGCGGTTTCACTAAAAAGCTTCGCCAATTCCTGAAACATCTTCGGCTCATAATTTTCAAAAAACCGATATGCCAAAATAAGCATGGCATCGCCAGAAAGAATGGCTGTATTCACATCCCATTTTTCATGGACAGTCCTTTTACCCCTCCGCAAAGGGGCATTGTCCATAATATCATCGTGGATAAGCGAAAAATTATGAAATAGCTCTACAGCCAGGGCAGCGCTCATAGCTTTTTTAAAATCGGAACCAAAAAAATCGCACACCATTAAAGTGAGGGCCGGCCTAATACGTTTCCCGCCCAAGGCAAGTATGTATTTAATAGGATCATAAAGTTGCCTAGGCTCCTTTTGAATTACCGCATTTTCCAGCTGCGCCTGTAGTTCTGAATTGTATTTCCTTAAAATATCCATCCAATTAAAAAATTTCGGCTAAGGTAAAACAAGCTACGCAAAAGCACACAAGTTATGGCCGAAAATAAGGCGAAAGTTAAGCTTATGTTAATTAAATTAAACCGAGGAAACTAATTTTGTTTTTAAAGTTTCCGCAACCTATCTTTGCGCCCTGTTATGAAAGAAAAAATTGTTCAAAAAGCAACCGATCTGTTTTTAAAGATTGGTTTTAAGAGTGTTACGATGGATGATATCGCCGCTGAAATGGCTATTTCAAAAAAAACCATTTACACCCATTTTAAAAATAAAACCGAATTAGTTCAGGAATGTACCTGTAATTTGCTGCATAATATTACAAACGGGATAGATGAAATCTGTTCGCTTAACCAAAATCCAATTGAGGAATTGTACAATATTAAAAAATATGTCTTGGGAAAAATTGAGGATGACAAATCTTCACCGCATTTTCAGTTGCAAAAGTATTATCCCGAGATAAGCGAAAATTTGAAAGCGAGCCATTTTGAAAAAATGATGGAATGTACCCGCACCAATCTGAGACGCGGTATTGAGCAGGGATTATACCGCAGTAATTTAAATATAGATTTTATTGCCAGGCTTTATTTTTTAAGCGTTCACGGCATTAAGGACCAAGATTTATTTCCCGTAGAGAAATTTTCAACCAAATACGTAAACGAGGAATATCTTGAATATCATTTAAGGGGAATTGTAACTTCTGAAGGTTTTAATATACTAAACAAATTCATCAAAGCGCACCAAACCAATGACTAATAAACTTTTAATTTTCAGTTTTATATGTAGTGTAACCTTAGGTTTTGCACAACAGCCAAAAGAGTACAGTTTCAGTTTGCAGGAGGCGGTAACTTTTGCATTGGACAGCAATTATACAGCAATAAATGCTCGCCGTGATATCGCGAAGGCTATTAAGCAAAAGTGGGAAACCACTGCCCAGGGCCTTCCACAGATTGACGGAAATATAAGCTACCAAAACAACCTAAAGCAGCCTGTAACCCTTATTCCGGGAGAATTTGGCGGGGGCGCACCTGGCACTTTTACCCCGGTTACTTTCGGTACAAAACAAAATGCAAATGCAGTAGCAACGCTAAACCAACTTATTTTTGATGGCAGTTATTTGGTTGGCCTTAAAGAAGCAAAAGCATTTTTAAGATTTTCTGAAAACGCAAATGAAAAAACTCGTCTCGAAGTTAGAAAAGGTGTTATAAATGCTTACGGCAGTGTTCTCTTAGCACAGGAATTGATTGCAATTTTTGAAAAAAACAAAACCAATCTTGATGACAATCTTTTTGAAACAAGAAAGATTTACGATAACGGTCTAGGGGAAGAAGAAAGCGTAGAGCAACTTGAAATTACATTACTTGATATTGAAACCCAATTGAGCAATGCGCGCAGAAGCTATACAATTGCGAAACAAATGTTTAATCTGGCACTTGGTATAGATGTTGAAACTCCGGTAGTGTTAACAGACAGTCTGGATAAACTTGCAGACAACAATATAAGTCTTGCTTTATTGGATGCTGCCCAAAATGTAGAAGAAAATGTAGATTATAAAATAGCTTTCAATCTTACAGAGCAGCGGTATTTTGAAATGAGACTCGAAAAAAGCAAATATCTACCAACACTTTCGGCATTTGTAAATTATGGTACCTCTGCAAACAGCGACGATTTCAGCTTTTTTAATGGCGATCAAAAATGGTATCAATCATCGGTTTTGGGGGTAAGTTTAAATATTCCAATTTTCAGCAGCGGGATGCGCAGTGCAAGTACACAACGCGCCGAAATTGCCTTAGACCAAGCCAAAACAGATTTGGAATACAGCAAACAACAGATTAAATTGGATCTTACCACGGCCAAAAGCAATTACCTCTTCGCCATAGAAAACTATGAGAATTCAAAGAAAAATCTCGCCTTGGCAGAACGCATAGAAAACAAGAATCAGATAAAATTTACGGAAGGGCTATCGGCCAGTTTCGATTTGCGCCAAGCCCAAACCCAACTGTATACCGCACAACAGCAATATTTTCAAGCAATGCTGCAGGTTATAAATGAAAAGGCAAATTTAGAAACGGTGCTAAATATTCCGCAGCTTCGGATAGATGCAGAAACAGTTAAGAAACAATACTAACATACCAAATTCACAACAAAGCGAAAATTCCATCCAATGAAAAAATCAATTCTATTCCTAATAATCCTTGCCACTTTTGCCTCCTGTGGTAATGATACACAATCTATTGATGCAGTTATTAAATCGGGCGACTTAAGTGCTGTAAAGGCAAAAAGAACCGAACTTAATGAGCAGCAACGAAAATTAAAAAGCGATATCGATAAGCTGAATGCCTATATAGATTCCCACGAAAATAAGGAGCGTCCGGCCCTAATTACTGCTGAAGTTATAAAAGACACCATATTTAAACATTATGTTGAAGTTCAGGGAAATGTTGAGACAGACCAAAACGTGGTACTAAATGCCGAATATTCTGGCGTACTTACAAATGTTTATGTAAAGGAAGGGCAACAAGTATCTAAAGGGCAGCGCCTTGCGAAAATTGATGATGGCGGACTTTCGAGCCAGGTAGCACAACAAGAGGCACAAATGGCTCTGGCGAAAACTACTTTTGAACGTCAGCAAAGATTGTGGGAACAGAAAATAGGTTCCGAGATCCAGTTTTTACAAGCCAAAACAAATTACGAGGCTTCAAAAAACATTACCAACCAGTTGCGTTCCCAATTAGGAAAAACAATAATTACCGCACCATTCAGCGGGGTGGTAGATGAAATTATTTCCGATCCGGGGCAGGTTGTAATTCCTGGGCAAAGCCCTATTATTCGTTTGGTGAATTTGAGCAATATGTATGTAAAGGCTTCAATTCCTGAAACATATTTAAAAAACATCAAAAAAGGAACGCAAGTGAAAGTGAACCTTGCTTCCATTAATGAAGAATTTGAAGGTACGGTACGCCAGGTAAGCAATTACATTAATCCGAACAACAGAAGTTTCGACATCCAAATTGAAATTCCCAACAAAGATGGTTTGGTAAAACCAAACCTCATCGCAACCGTTAAGGTTAACGACTACAGTGCCGAAAATGCCATCACCGTCCCAGAAAACATTTTACAGGAAAATGCCGCGGGTGAAACTATTGCGTATCTATATATTCCCGTAACCGACTCAACCGGCGTTGCAAAACGCGTGCTGTTGGAAACCGGACTTTCCTATGAAAACCATACAGAAGTAAAATCTGGACTTAAAAAAGGCGACACCATTATTAAGGAAGGAGCTAAAACCCTTCGCGACGGCCAGAAAGTAACCATAAAACAATAAGAAACTTTGCACCATGAGCAAAAACCCGTATAAAGAATTTAGTATTTCGTTAGCTCACCGATTAAAAAAGCAAATTTGGCTACCAAATATCCCTAAAATAATAATTCAACTTTTACTTTAGA
>CAXBDO010000013.1:0-16710 GCA_963974165.1 uncultured Aequorivita sp. | reverse complement strand
TAAGGCCATTTTTTATTTTAGATTCAATCTCAACATCTGGCGGTGGGTTGTGCGATTGTGGCACGGGCTGGCTACCGCCCTCTTCTTTCCAACGAGTAATTGCTTCTTCCCTATCAGCGTGTTTTATATAGGTTCTTCCAAAGGAAGCGTGCTCCAATTCAATAAATTTTTCTTTTAAATCTGTAAGCAAAATTTTATCCTGTGGGCGTTTTGGGCCAGCCACGGTGGGCAATACAGTTGAAATATCCAATTCCAAAACATCTGTATATATAATTTTGTCCTCATCTTGGCGCCAGAGCATATTTGCCTTGCAATAATCTTCTACCAGTTGTATTTGTTCCTCACTTCGGTTACTGCTTCTCATATATTCCAAAGTCTTATGATCTATGGGGAAGTAAGTAATGGTACATCCAAATTCTGGCGACATATTTCCAATTGTTGCCCTATCGGGGACAGAAAGATGGTCTAGGCCGGGACCGAATACTTCAACAAATTTTCCCACAACCCCATATTTACGAAGCAAATTGGCAATGGTAAGCACCAAATCTGTAGCAGTTGAACCCAAAGGGAGCTTTCCCGTTAGTTTTAAACCGATTACTTCAGGACTAATAAAATAGATGGGCTGACCAAGAATGGCGGCTTCGGCTTCAATTCCACCAACGCCCCAAGCTACTACACCAATTCCGTTTACCATGGGGGTATGACTGTCTGTACCAACTAAGGTATCTGGAAAAACCATGCCATCGCGAGCAATGGCGCCTTTCGAAAAATATTCTAAGTTAACCTGGTGGCAAATCCCCATTCCGGGCGGCACCACACTAAAATTATTGAAAGATTTCTGCGCCCATTTTAAGAAAGTATAGCGTTCTCTGTTGCGTTTATATTCTTCCTCCATATTTTGTTGGTAGGCATATTGGGCCGCGAAGTAATCTACTTGTACGCTATGGTCTATCACTAAATCGACAGGGATAAGCGGATTTATTTTTGAGGCATCACCACCTTTACGAGCCATTTCGGAACGAAGCGAAGCAATATCTACTACCGCGGGAACGCCTGTAAAATCCTGCATTAAAACTCGGGCAGGCTTAAAGGCAACATCTTTTTCGCTCTTAGTGGGAGTCCAATTTAAAATAGAGTGCAAATGTTCTTTAGTAACGGAAAAATCGTCATAGTTACGCAGGGCATTTTCTAAAAGAATACGAATTGAAAAAGGCAATTTTTTAATGTCGTGGCCTTGCTTTTCAAGTTCGGGAAGACTGTAATAGGTTAATTGCTCTTTTGAAGTAGAAAGGTTTTTTTTAAGGTTGTAGATATCTTGTTGCATGATAGAAGAAATTAAGTATTAAAGTTACTCAATCTAACACTCCTTAACGCTCAAAGCTTTCTGTTTAACAGGTCGTTAACAGCTTCATTTTATATTATTTTAAAATAAAATGAATTGAAGAAACTGCAATTTATCGTAAATTTAACAGCAATTAAGGATGCTTTCTCAGTAAATAAATTCAACGATAAATTTTTTAATCAGCTAAAAAATGAAATTATGAAAACAATATCCGTTTTATTCGTATTGGTTTTATTGGTTGCCTGTAAGCAAGAAAAAATAGATACTGCTAAGGAAGGCGAGGAGCTTATGCAGTTAAGTAGAGCATGGTCTAAATCTGCCGCTACAGATAATATTGATCAAACCCTAAGTTATTGGTCTAACGATGCAATTTTTATTTCTCCCGGCCAACCTACTTTGAAAGGCAAAGAGAGTCTTAAAAATATGGTTGAAAGCTCTTCCAAAATACCTGGATTTTCAATTAACTGGGAACCCATTCATGTTTCGATTTCAGAATGCGGGGATATGGGATATATGATTGAAAAAAATGTTATAAGCATGAACGATTCTCTTGGCAATCCTGTAACCACTTCTGGCCGCGTAGTTACCATTTGGAAAAAGAACGAAAATGGAGAATGGAAAAATGTGTTGGAAATAAGTACGGACGACCCTAAATAAAGTAAATTTCGATTAACCCAATTGGGTCATTTCAACCAATTTAGACAATGTTCGATAGTTCCGTGTAGTAGCCGTAACCATCAATTTTTTCTCGAAGAAATTATTATTCAGTTTCGCATTCCCATATCCATTGCCAAAGTAGATATAAACACAATCTTTAGTTAACACAAATTCCTCATTTGGGTAATTGATTTCGTTTACAGTCTCCATTAATTCCTTTTTCGGCGAAGAAGCAAATAGCATAAAATATGCTTCAACTTTTTTTTCTTCCTTAAAAGGACAATCTTTTAAAATTTTAGTAATAGCCTCCGTCGTTTTCACTAATACCGGAACTTCATAACCAAATTTATTCGCAATTTCCTTTGAAATTTTTTCAGAAAGACCCTTTTCTTCGGAAGCCGAAAAAACCACATTTCCACTTTGAATGTAAGTATTTACATTTTGAAAACCCAAACCTTCCATCATTAATTTAAGGTCGGCCATTTTCAGTTTTTTATGACCACCAACGTTAATGCCTCGAAGAAGGGCGATGTAGGTTTGCATGTTAATAGTTTTGGCTTTGATGAAGGACTCTCCAAATATTTATTTGCCCATCTTTAATTTCGTAATGAATTGTAAAATTAAAATGTTCTAAAGCAACCACTCGAACATTATCATATTTAATCTGAAATGCTTCTGGCATTAGCTTTACAAATTCTAAAGTGTTAAATATATCATCCAGAAAAAAATCTCCCTTTTGGATAAGATCATATTGGCATTTTGCTCTATAAATATCTCTTTTAGCATCTTCCGAAAAGAAAATGTTATCTGCCATAACTCTTTTTTATTTCATCAGAACTATACCACTTTAGTTTACCTTCAGCGTCCCGCTTCTTCAAAACATCTATCATCGCTTTGTAATCTTCACTCGGCTCTGCCAAGCGTAATGCCGTTTCTTCTAAAGACCATTCAATAAAATTTTTTAAAGAACGCTTATTCATTCTTGCCTGTTCCTCAAGAACTGCGATTGCTTTATCATCTAGCTCGATTAATTTTTTAGTCTTTCCCATTGTATATAGATTATATATATCAAATATATACAATGAAGCATTATAATCAAATAGCTGTTATAAGTTTTGCGAAACTATATAGCCTCCGGTCCAAGCACTTTGAAAATTGAAACCGCCAGTAATGGCATCAATATTTAGGACTTCGCCAGCAAAAAATAGGTTATTGCAAATTCTGCTTTCAAAAGTCTTAAAGTTTATTTCCTTTAAGTCTATACCCCCCGCGGTTACAAACTCTTCCTTAAAAGTACTTTTGCCTTCTACCTCAAAAATAGCCGCTGTTAGCTGGTTACCTATATTTAAAAAATTTTCGCGCGTGGCTTCAGCCCAGGTTAGGGTTTCAGGCAATTCGAATTGTGCGTATTTATAGATAGTCTGTTTGCCCTGGATTGCCTTCAAATCTTTAAAGGCATCCAAAACGTCTTCTTCGAAAAGATTGCTGAGCCAATTTACCTGAATTTTAAAGTGGTATTTCAAAGGCTCCAAAATGCGCGCTCCCCAAGCCGAGAGTTTTAAAATAGCTGGGCCGCTCATTCCCCAATGCGTAATTAAAAGTGGACCATTACTTTCTAAGATCGTTTTTCCTTTTTCATCAAGAATTTTTGCGGTTGCATCTGTGCTCAACCCTGGCAAGTCAATAATTCTCCCGTCTTTAATATTAAAGGTGAAAAGCGAAGGAACCGCTGGCACAATGGTATGTCCCAAGCCTGCCATTAATTGCCAAATCTTTGGGTTGCTACCTGTGGCCACCACAATTTTTTCAGCAGAAAAGCTATCTGTTGCGGTATTTATTGTGAAAGTGTCTGCTTCCTTCTGAATGGTCTTTACAGATTGGTTGAGCAAAACCTCAACCCCCAAACTTTTCGTTTCGGACAGGAAACAATTTATAATAGTTTGCGAAGAATCGGTAACGGGAAACATTCTACCATCCTCTTCAATTTTTAACTGCACCCCCCTTTTTTCAAACCATTCAATGGTATCGCCCGTCATAAAAGTGTGGAAAGGGCCCAATAGTTCCTTTTCGCCACGTGGATAGTTTAGCGACAAATCTTTCGGAATAAATTCGGCGTGGGTTACGTTGCACCTTCCGCCGCCAGAAACTTTCACCTTTGTAAGCACATCTTTCCCGCGTTCGAGGATTATAATTTTAAGTTGGGGATTTTTTTCAGCAGCATTTATAGCCGTAAAAAAACCCGCAGCGCCGCCGCCAATTATTATAACATCTGCCTTTTTCAAACAACTTCCTTTTTTTCTGCAAACATCTCGCAGAGTGCAAGGGTTTCCTTTACGTCTTCTAATGTAGTACGCGGATTTATCAAGCACATGCGCAATACAACCTGTCCGTTAAGCACTGTAGTAACTAAAAGCGCTTGCTGCGAATCAACAACATTTTTTGAGATTCGTTGGTTTAGCGCATCTAATTTTTTTTCGGAAAGCTTATTGCCAATTGGATTATATCTGAAATTGATTACCGCCAAGGTTGCGGGCGAAATAATTTCCCAATTCGAACTCTTCCGAAGGAAATTTTCTGTTGCCTCGGCAAGTTTAATATTATAGGAAATCGCTTTTCTAAATTCGCCCATTCCGAAGGTTTTAACCGACATATAGAATTTTAGGGCGCGGAAACGACGCGTAAGTTCAATACCGTGGTCGTAGAAATTTATTTCGGAAGTATTGCCTTCAATATCGCGCAGATACTCTGGTTTTTCGGTAAAGGTGCCTTTTAACCATTTGTGATTTTTAATCAACAAACATCCAATTTCATAGGGTTGAAAAAACCATTTATGCGGATCGACAGTTAAGGAGTCTGCCTTTTCAATTCCTTTCATAACTTTTTTGCCGTCGTCGGAAAGAATTGCGAATCCGCCATAAGCGCCATCAATATGGAACCAAATGTCTTCCTTTTTACAAATTTTCGCAATGTCTGAAAGCGGGTCTACCGTTCCTGTATTTGTAGTTCCTGCAGTTGCAATAAGACAAAAAGGCTGCAAACCTTCCAATCTATCTTTTGCAATTGCGTTCTTTAATTTATTCAGTGAAAATTTAAATTCGCCATCGGTTGGTATTACCCGAATCTGTTCTTTTCTAAAACCAAGTACGCGAATGGCTTTTATGTTTGAAGAATGCGCTTGGTCTGAAAGATAAATTACGGCTTTGCTGAAATCGTCGCCACACTTAACAGTACGCGCGGTAACCAATGCGGTTAAGTTTGCCATGGAACCCCCGCTAGTAAAAATTCCACCCCCTTTTTTTTGGGGAAAGCCAAACATTTTTAAAAGCCAGTTCATTGTAACAATTTCCATCTCTGCTGCTGCAGGTGAAGCCTGCCACCCGCCAGAAAATATATTGAATCCAGAAGCTAGGCCATCTGCCATTGCGCTAACATAGTTACTTGGCCCCGGAACAAAGGAATACGATTTTGGGTGCGAAACAATGTTGCTTTTGGTCATTACCTCATCCAACACAAAATTTAAGACCTTTTTTGGATCGCTAGCATTTTCGGGAGCATCCTCAAGGAATAAATCTTCCATTTCTGCCCTCGATCCTGAAACTACAGGCAATTTCTCGTTCTGGGTTGCAAAGTGGGCCACTATGGCGTCTACTACTTCATAACCATAGGATTTCATTTCGTCATGGCTCAATTCTAAGGTCGCCTTATTCTGAATTTTCACGTAAATATTTTTTGAATTTTTAAAAATGCAAAATTACAGTTTTAGGAAGGGAAATCTGGGGTTTCAAGCAATTAAATAAAATTGCGGGGTAGCAAGAAGATATGAATTCAGCGAAAAAGAGATGTATAAAAAAACCTAACAGATTTTAAAATCTGTTAGGTTAAATTTATAACATAGTTCTAGATTCCTCTTGAACCGATTATACTTTACTGTACAATCAATTTCTTAGTTACGGTTTGCGCATCATTGCTGAATTTCACAAAATATAAGCCCGTAGGAAGATTGATAGATAAAGAATTTTGTTCTGGAGAAATGGTTTTTGAAACAATTAAATTTCCTTGAACGCCATAAATATCAGCTCTATCAAAAGAAAAGATATTGTTGAAATTAATTTCGTTTTTTGTTGGATTTGGATAAAAGCTGAAGTTTTCAACAGCATTATCTGTAACCCCTAACACTATGCCGCAAAGGAAAGGCTCATAGGTTACTTCCCCTAAATTTGAATCATCCTCAAAGTGAAAAATTACATCTTCTACCTGCTCTGGAGTGCTTTCTTGGTTTTCGATCCAGCAGTTGTGCTTCGCCGAAATTGGGTTTGATGTATTGTTATATAAGGCATAAACTTCGCCGCCATTTCCGTTTTCAGAAAAAATATTTCCACCAGGGTTGTTATTGTCGTCACCAAGATTAATAGAAGCGGAACCTTGTAAAGTTATTCCCCAAAGGTTTCTTCTTATTTCGTTGCCAGTAATTACTACTTCTGGACCAACTACGGTTGAATTAAGGTTAATTCCACTACCACCAAGGTTAGGGTCGTTTTGAATGTTGTTATCCTCAATTACGTTATTCAATATTTCAACCGAATTGGTTGTTCCAAGAATGGTAATTCCGTAACGATTGCCACGGATAGTGTTATTTTCAATAACCACATTTACATCGCCACCAACAAAGTTTGCGATGGCAATACCACCGGCCTGTTCCAAAGCAGGGTCGCCAATAATAGTGTTTTGAATAATCTGCAGTGCATCATTGGGTAAGGTAGTACCCAAATTAATTTGTGGTCTGTTTGAATTGGAGATGTTATTTCCTTCAATAGTATTGTTGAAAATATAAGCAGAAACTGCAGAATTTGCTGCAGAACCAATAGCTGGATTGGTATTGAAGGCAATTGTATTGTTGGTTATTTGAGGCATTCCGCGAGACAACTGAATTACGGCGCTAGAAGTGGTACCAGAAACATTATTGGTAAGCGTACAATTATCTATTGAAAAAGTTTCGGTTAACACACGAAGCCCGCCGCCATAAGTAATAGTTGCATTGTTGATGTCTATAGTTGAAAATTCCTCAAAACGAAACCCGTCATAAGGTGAATTCTCATCCACAGCAGTAATTGTAACGTCGTTTGAATCTACAGTAAAGTCGCCGAAAACCGTAACTCTCTTTGCAGCTTCAATAAGCAAGGTTAAATTTGTATCGATAATAACGGCATCATTGGCCGCAATAGTTAGGTTGCCCAAAAGGGTATATTCATTCCCAGAAATAGTAATTGTAGAGGGGCTAGCCGCCGCAATGTCGTCCAGCGTCCAGGTAACTCCCGTGTTTGGGGTAGTATAATCTTGGGCGATTGCGAACGCGCAGGTTAAAACGGTTAAGAAAGCAGTAAGAATAGTTTTTTTCATGGTTTATTTTTATTTTGAAGCCGTAAAAGTAGGAATATCAACCTGAGCAAAAAAGTTATTTTGGGGGTTTTACATCTTTCCAAAATAAGTAACTTTGAACAATGGTACTATACATCTTGATAATATTCTTTATTATCAGCCCCTTTTTTCCCGCAATCGGAAACCCGCATTGGTTTTTTAGAACCGCAGATTTTGTAAGGCTTCAATCGCTGTTTATACAGCTGCTATTATTTGTGCTGTTTTTTTATTTTGAAGAAGACTTTACAATATTTAGTTGGGTAATACTTGTTGCCTTAGTGGCAACTATGGTGTACCAATTTTATAAGGTTTTTCCGTACAGCTCCTTTTTCCCCAGAAAAATTGCGAGCGCCCCAAGCGATGGGCAAGTTTCTATTTTGGCGGGCAATGTTTTGATGACCAATTCCTGCTATCCCGAGTTTTTAAATGAAATAAAACGTTTTGATCCAGATTTGGTGCTAACCATGGAATCTAACAAAGACTGGGAAGAATGCCTTACAGAAATTGAAAACGACTATCCATTTTCGGTAAAAGTGCCTTTGGAAAATTTTTACGGCATGCATCTCTATTCAAAAATAGAGTTGCAAAATGTGGAAGTTCAATATCAAATTGAAGACGATAAGCCCTCCATTTTTTTTGATTATCCTATTAATGAAAAGTCTGTCATCTTTTTCTGTTGCCTGCATCCTGCGCCGCCCAGTCCAACCGAAAATGAAACTTCCAAAGAACGCGATGCCGAGCTGATGCTTACAGGCAAAAGAATTCGGGAACTAGATAAACCAACCGTGGTTTGTGGCGATATGAACGATGTGGTTTGGAGCCGCACTACCCGCCTCTTCAAAAAAATGACGGGAATGATTGACCCACGCGTGGGCCGCGGTTTCTTTTCGACCTTTCACGCTGGTTATTTCTTTTTGCGCTTTCCGTTAGACCATTTGTTTCACACCCGCGATTTATTTGTGGGGAAAATGATTCGTTCCAAAAATTTTGGCAGCGACCATTTTGCGATGTACTATGAAATTAAACACAAGAAGAAAGTGCACACCCCCAAAAACCCAAAGTTGAATGGCGATGACCGAAAGGAAGTGGACGATTTGATTGAAGAAGGGGAAACGAACTGAAAATTATTTTTTTTCCTCCTTTATCTTTTTTTTCAGCAAATTCAGTATTTCGATAGAGCTGAGTAGATATCGGTGGGGCTCTTGATTAAGTACAGGCGGAGACACCGAAGCGTCGGGGGAACTCTCACCCAAAACTATTAGAACAAAAAAACCCTTCATTTCTGAAGGGCTCTTGATTAAGTACAGGCGGAGAGACTCGAACTCTCACACCGTAAGGCACTAGATCCTAAGTCTAGCGTGTCTACCAATTCCACCACGCCTGCATTAAAATCTTTCACAACACTTAGGACATATTGTAAAAGGAGTGCAAATATAAATAATACTTCCAAATGAAAGCTAATTAATTTTGAATTTTTTTAAAGCTTTTTATTTCCTGAGCCATATTTTCATTTTCGGGAAGGCATAAGGGCCTTCCACATCAGTAAAACCCATCCATTGCAATAGCGGAAGTCCAATGTAGTTGCCTCCTTCAAATTGTTCTTTTAACCAAACTGCATCGCCTTTGTAACCGTTTTCGTGAAAAACAATTTCAGAGGTCAAGCCAATTTTTTGAGCTGCCGCAAAAGACCATAGCAAAACTGCCATTTCATCACCAGCTTTAGCTTCGTTATCCGCAACCACATTATCGTTTAATGCATCTCTTTCCTCAGGCAGACTAACAGCAATATGTCCGGCTTCGTGAAGTAAATCGCCCGGAAATTTCAGTTTTTGCAAATCAACTTGTAGGGATCCATTACAAATTTGAATTCCCGGTAAAAAGGTTTCCGCGTCAATTTCCTTGAAATTGTAGGCAATATTAATTTCATTCAAAAACTGAAAAATCTTTTCCAGCACCAACTCGCGTTCCATACAAACCTTCATCAAAGCCCTTTTTGCAAATCGGCAATTAAAGTGCGGGCCGTATCGGTATCCATCAATCTTAATTGTTCAATCATTTTTAATTTTGTGTCTCGGGAATATTCCACAGGGGCATTTTCGCATTCAAATTCATAGCCCATTTCCGAAAATAATTTATCAGACCAGGCATTTCGAACACAATCCATCACCAAATGAAAACGGTCCGTCTCTCCTTCATTCCGAACGCTGTGCGGCAAATTGAAGTTTCCGTACCAACATTCGCCAGGCAGCATTTTTACTTGTTCCCCATTAATAAAAAAGCGTACGCAACTATTAGTGGTAATGGGAATATGGATTCTGAAAAATCCATCCCCATATCCCAGATTATCGTCTGTATGTTCCTTAATAACACTGCCCGCCTTAAGATTTAGAATTCTTATTGATTCCTTTTCGCACTTAAACGAATTGATTATGACATTAAAATATGTACATTTTTGAAGCAGGGCTGTGTCCTGAAATTTTTGACCCTCAGCGGCAAGGGCAAAATTATTGTCCATTTCCCCATTTAAAGACCGCAATGCGATGGATTTCCATTGCCCAGAGTAATCCTGTTTATTAAAATGAAGGTAGAAATTATAATTTTTGCAGACCTCCAAGTCTTCCAGTAATTTATCTTCGGAAAACTGAAAAGGCAATTTTAAGAATGCGGTTGGCATAAAATGAAAGTGTTGATTCTCCGTACAAATTACGCCATTTTTAGTACTTTTAGAAAAAATTGAAAATTTAAATGAAAAGCCCTTAAATACTTCCCATTTAGTTGCGATGTATCTTAGCAATCATTTCATTTTCCCATAAAATTAAATAGCAATTACGAATGAAAAGCGCAAAACCTTACATTGAAAAAAACAAAGATCGGTTTATAGACGAATTGGTCGAACTACTAAAAATACCCTCCATTAGTGCAGATTCAGCATATAAAAAAGATGTACTGAAAACTGCGGAAGCCGTAAAAACCCAATTGGAAAAAGCGGGCTGCGATGCCGTAGAAATCTGCGAAACCCCCGGTTACCCTATTGTTTACGGCGAAAAAATAATCGATAAAGACTTACCTACCATCTTGGTTTACGGGCATTACGACGTACAACCGCCAGATCCGTTAGATCTGTGGGAGAGCCCGCCATTTGAACCTGTTATCAAAAAAACCGAGCTACATCCTGAAGGCGCCATTTTTGCCCGTGGAAGTTGTGACGATAAAGGCCAGATGTATATGCATGTAAAGGCTTTGGAATATATGACCCAGACCGACCAATTGCCCTGCAACGTTAAATTTATGATTGAAGGCGAAGAGGAAGTGGGCAGTAGCAGTTTGGAATGGTTTGTAAGCCGAAACCGTGAAAAACTTGTAAACGATGTTATCTTAATTAGTGATACCGGAATGATTGCTCCCGATACGCCTTCAATAACCACTGGCCTTCGCGGATTGAGCTATGTTGAAGTAGAGGTAACGGGGCCAAATCGCGATCTGCATAGCGGCTTATATGGCGGCGCTGTTGCCAACCCCATAAATATTTTGGCCAAGATGATTGCATCTTTACACGATGAGGATAACCATATTACAATTCCAGGCTTTTATGATGATGTGGAAGATCTTTCAAAAGAAGAACGCGATAAAATGGCCGAGGCGCCTTTTAGTCTAGAAAAATATGAAAAATCAATAGGCATTAATTCCGTCTACGGTGAAAAGGGATATTCCACTAATGAAAGAAATTCCATCCGACCTACTTTGGACGTAAATGGCATTTGGGGCGGTTACATAGGTGAAGGTGCCAAAACAGTAATTGCGAGCCAAGCTTTTGCAAAAATAAGTATGCGCTTGGTGCCAAACCAAGATTGGAAAAAAATCACGGAACTTTTTAAAAACCATTTTGAGAGCATTGCCCCAAAAGGCGTTACCGTAAAAGTAAAACCTCACCACGGTGGGACCGCTTATGTTACGCCAATTGACAGTTTAGGCTATAGGGCAGCTGAAAAGGCTTATGAGGAAACCTTTGGAAAAACGCCAATCCCGCAGCGCAGCGGCGGAAGTATTCCAATTGTAGCTTTGTTTGAAAAAGAACTGAAAAGCAAAACTATTTTAATGGGCTTCGGTTTGGACAGTGATGCTATCCACTCCCCTAACGAACATTTCGGAATTTGGAATTATCTAAAAGGAATTGAAACTATTCCTCAATTCTACCATTATTTCATGGAAATAAGTAAATAAGATTTCCTTTCTTGCCACCTCCCCTTTGGGGAGGCCAAGAGGGACTTATATTTTTTTTACAAAATCTGTGATAATTACAATTTGCTGGCCATCTACTTTGCCTTCAATGTATTTTTCATTTTCGTGATCGAGGGAAATTCTGCGTACAGCCGTGCCTTGTTTGGCAACCATACTACTCCCCTTCACCTTTAAATCTTTTATTAGCACAACAGAATCTCCAGCTTCAAGAATAACGCCGTTGCTATCTCGGTGAATTACCGCATCGGCTTTGGCTTCGGCAACACCTGCTTTTGCCCATTCTTTTGTTTCATCTTCCAGATACATCATTTCCAACAAATCCTGCGGCCAGCCTTCAGCCTTCAGCCTATTGAGCATACGCCAGGCCATAACCTGTACGGCCGGTTCGGTACTCCACATACTGTCGTTTAAACAACGCCAATGGTTGGGTTCTACTTTATCGGGATCTTCAATTTGGGTTTTGCACGTATTACAAATTAAAATGCTCGTTTCGGCCACATCTGTGGGCGAATTGGGCACTTCAAAAACCATTAGATTTTCTTCACTGCCGCAAAGTTCGCATTTGCCGCCGCTGCGCTGTTGCAATTCCTTCTCTACACTCATTTTTAAAATTTTTCCAAAGGTATTCTTTTTGAAATCGAAATCGAAATCCAAATTGAAACAAGGCATTTTCCATTTTTGTAATATGGAATTTGAGATTTGGGATTTCGAATCTGAGATTTGAGATTTGGAATTTAACCCTTCTACATTTGTAGAATTAAACTATTTGTTCTACATTCGTAGAGTAAGTTTTTAAAGCTTGATAGTATGACCCTCTCGAATGCCGAAGAACAATTAATGCAGCTCCTCTGGAAAAAAGAGCGCGCGATTATGAAAGATTTAATTGAGGCCTATCCAGAGCCGAAACCCGCAACTACTACGGTTGCTACGCTTTTAAAGCGGATGCAGGATAAGAATTTTGTGGATTATGTACAACTTGGGCGGTCGCGGGAATATTTTCCATTGGTGAAAAAGAAGGATTATTTTTCGAAACACGTTAATGGGTTGATCAAAAATTTCTTCAATAATAGTCCATCGCAGTTTGCTTCGTTTTTTACGGAGGAAACCAATCTTTCCAAAGAAGAATTGGAAGAGCTAAAAACATTGATAGATTCTGAAATTCAAAAGAAATAGGTATGGAACTATATATATTAAAATCGGCCACCATTCTCGCCCTTCTCTTCGCGTTCTATAAACTGTTTTTGGAAAATACGTCTATCCACAATTTTAAACGGTTATACCTAGTGGGAAGTTTACTGGCTTCGTTATTAATTCCGCTCATCACTTTTACAACCTACGTTGAAGCTTCGCCAATAGTTCCAATTTCTTCGGAATCGGGATCACAAATAACTTTCACCCAAGCTGAACAAGCCATCAATTATTGGCCGTTCATTCCTTGGACGGTTTACGGCCTGGGAGTTTTGTTTTTTAGCGTGAAATTCTTCCGAAATCTTTTCAGTTTAATTCAAAAAATTCGGAAGAATCCGAGATTTAAAAACATACATTTCATCAATATTCTTTTGAATGAAAAAGTAATTCCGCATACATTTTTCAGCTATATATTTCTGAATAAAACACAATTTGAAAACCGTGAAATTCCTGTGGAAGTGATGCTACACGAAGAAGCACACGCCCGGCAAAAACACAGTTTGGATGTTATAGTGGTAGAAATTTTGCAGATTGTATTTTGGTTTAATCCGCTGTTCTATTTTATAAAAAGAAGCATTAAACTGAACCACGAATTTTTAGCAGACCGTGTCGTTTTGAACACAGGCGCAGAAACTTCAGAATATCAAAAAATATTACTGGCATTCTCATCAAGTGCCTACACGCCTTCATTGGCACATTCAATCAATTATTCATCTATCAAAAAACGATTTACAGTTATGAAAACACACACCTCAAAAAGAACCATCTGGGTTCGCAGTATTTTACTGTTACCCTTGCTATCGCTATTAATTTTGGGATTTAGTACCAAACAAGTAGTGGAGAAAGAAGCGAAATTTTCTTCAGAAATAATCCAACAAAAAGCCACCGAAGCAGAACTCGCCGAATACAATAAATTGGCATTAAAATACAATGCAGTAGATATTGAGAATCGCATTATTAAAAAGAAGGATTTAGAGCGTTTGGAAACGATTTACCGTAAAATGACCGATGCACAAAAAGCAAATGCACAACCTTTCCCGGAGTGTATTCCCCCGCCACCGCCGCCAATAGCAAATAAAGTAATGAAAGGGGTGGACAGTACTTTTCCACCGCCGCCTCCGCCACCTGCATTAAAAGCACCTTCGGCAGAAAATGGCAATTTATATACCGCTGCTCAAGCGCCACCTGCGCCTAATTCAAACCCAGTAGAATACATAAAAGAGCTGGCCAAAAAAGGCGCTACGTTCTACATTGGACCGCATAAATACAGCGCCGACGAAGCCATTGAACTGGTTTCAAAAAGCAAAGATGCCACTATAGATGTAAGCAATTATCCAAAGGTAATATTGGGTGGGTGCTAGTTCTCGACTGCGCTCGAACGAACAAAAAAATGCCTCCAAACTTGGATGTTTGGAGGCTTTTCTTATTTTTTCAAAACCATTAAAGTTTGTTCCAAGTATCGTTTAAAATATTAACGTCGGGAACAATTTTATCAGGATCCAAAACCACGCGTTTTACTTCTTTGGTGGTTTTTAACAAATGGCTCCAACTATTGCCACGTTGCCAGATTTCTACGGGAAGCTCAACAATTTCAGAGGAGTTATCGGAATAATTAACCTGAAGTTTAACCGGCATCGGAATTTGCCCTGTATTTTCTACCGTAATTAAATAATTGCCTTGAAATGGTTTTACTTCTGAAATACCTATATCAATGTTTCCGTTGCCGTAAAACCAGCCTTTCCAAAACCACGAAAGATCTTCGCCCGCTACATTTTCCATATGGTTAAAAAAGTCGTTCGGTTGCGGGTGTTTAAATGCCCAAGTTTTAATGTAACTATTAAAGGCAAGATCAAATCGCTCGGGTTTCAAAATGTATTCGCGTAGCAAATAAAGTCCTGCCGCTGGCTTATAATATGCCGTATAAGCTAAATCTCGGTTTTCAGAAGTTAGATAACCAATGAGACCTCTAGGGCTGCTCGATCTAGTAGGAAATTCGCCATTATTAAAAGCTTCGGTACTATAATGGTTTATAAATATGTTGAAACCTTCATCCATCCAAGGGTAGCGACGTTCATTGCTACCCACAATCATTGGGAACCAGTTGTGGCCAAACTCATGGTCTGTAACACCCCATAAATCTTCACCTCTACTTTGGTAATGGCAAAAACTAACGCCTGGATATTCCATGCCGCCTACACTTGCCGCCACGTTAATTGCGGTGTGGTACGGATAGAGCAAATAATTATTTGAATAAAACTCTACCGAAGCCTTAGAAAATTCGGTGGAACGCGACCAGGCATTTTTGCCATCGCTTTCTTTAGGATAAACAGACTGCGCCAAACCGGTTTTTCCACCCCCCAGATTCATTTTGGCGGCATCCCAAATAAATGCTTTGGATGAGGCCCAAGCCACATCGCGCGTATTTTCCATTTTAAAATGCCACGTACGGGTACCGCTGGTTTTGGTTTGTGAAATAGGTTTACCTACCTCTTCAGGTTTAATTATATAAACCGTTTCATCGCTTTTTTCCGCTTTTGCCCAACGTTCCTGCTGTTCTTTTGTCAGCACCTCTTTTGGGTTTTGCAACACACCAGAACAAACAACGGTATGATTGGCGGGAGCAGTAATTTTTACATCATAGTTTCCGTATTCGCAATAAAACTCCCCAGCGCCTAAATACGGGTCTGTGTTCCACCCTACAACATCATCAAAGACGGCAACACGTGGGTACCATTGGGCCAGCGCATAAATAGTGCCATCCTTTACTTCCAATCGGCCCATGCGGTCCATTCCTTCTACAGGAATTTTAAAACTGAAGTTCATTTTTATTTCAACCTCGCCTCCCTTTGCGGCCAAAGGTTTATCCAACCAAAGCTGCATTCGGGTATCTGTAATTATATATTTTGAAGAAGTTCCCGTTTTCGTTTTTGCCGAAACATCGGCCAATTGGAATCCGCCTTCCACATCGCCGTCGTACCTACTGCCTTGAATGGGCGTAGTTAAAGTGCCTCTCGATTTTTCTGTAAAGCGGTTTTGTTCCAAATAAAGCCAGATAAAATCTAAGGTTTCGGGACTATTATTGGTATACTGAATGGTTATACTTCCGGTAACCGTATGGTTTTTATCGTCTAAAGTTGCTTCCAAATTATAACTGGCGGCATTCTGCCAATATTCCGGGCCCGGTTTTCCCGAAGCGGTACGATACACATTGCCTTGCCTATACGTGAAATTATTAAAAAGTTGTTGGTTATCCTGTTTTACCTCCTGGGCCTGTATTGCAGGGGAAAAAGTGGAAATAAGCAGCGTTATAAAAAGGCTGTAGGTGAAATATTTCATTAGGGTACTGTTTTAAATTTAATAGGCTAATGTACTAAATGCATTTTGAAATTGATGTTAATGTAAGCCTGCAACAACTAATTATGATAGAGGGCATCAATTAATACAAGGCTCTGCGTTTTCCAAAGATGTGAAAACAAAAAAAGGATCTGGCTAAAAAACCAAATCCTTTTTATTGAATAGAAATTGAAGTTGTAACATGGAGTTAAATAGTTAATATTCCCAAGTTTCAGAATTCAGAAAATTTATTGTGGTTTTGTTACTGTACTTTTTTGAAGTGTTGCAGCAGTTTGTGCCAATAATCTTCCGTTAATGGAAGCTCCAGTTCTTAAATGGATGGCCGTTTGCCCTAAAACGTTTCCTTCAAAATGACTGGTAGTTCCAAAAGTTACCGCCCCAGCAACTTGCCAGAAAATATTTTTAGCTTGTGCTCCACCGCTCAAGGTTACATTAACGGCAGATGCCATATCAAGATTTCCTGAAATTTGGAATATCCAAACGTCATCTGGTCCACCTTCCAACGCAATATCTGT
>CAXBDO010000012.1:0-17581 GCA_963974165.1 uncultured Aequorivita sp. | reverse complement strand
AGAAAAATTGGTGGCGGCCGTTACGAATTCCAAAATCTAAATTATTCCGAAAACTTCAACGGAACTAGGCACGTAATTACTTCGGCATTAAAATTTAAAAACCTTCGTTTTTATACTCACGCAAGTTTACTGAACAGTAAAGCAGATTCTATTTCCTCTAATTTCAAAAGGTTGAACAATACCACTACTTATTCTTTTGAAAAAGCGTGGGTTGGGGCAAAAGTGGCTTTGGAAGCCAATCAGATAAAAGATGTGGTTCGCGATAGCATTTCGCCCATTAGCCAAAAATTCAGTTCGTATGAAGTGTTTTCTGGCGTAGGCGACAGTACTAAGGTATTTACCGAAGTGGGGTACCAATTTCGCGTGAATGATAGCGTTCGCAACAATTTATTGCAGAAAGTGAATTCGTCCAACACTTACTATTTAAAATCGCGCCTTATAAATACCGATAATACACAGCTTTCCGCTTTTGCGAATTATAGAACGTTAAACTACGAGCCAAAATCGGGCCCCGGGTTTTCCCTTAATGAATCGCCCCTGATTAAAAAACAGGAAACAGAACGTTCCTTAAATTCGCGAATACTGTACAATCAAGCATTGTTTGATGGCGGCGTGCGATTGAATACGGCTTTGGAATCTAACAACGGGGTTATTGCGCAGCAGGAATTTACCTATGTAAAAACAGAACCCGGTCAAGGGGTTTATACTTGGATAGACTATAACAACAATGGCATACAGGAATTGGAAGAATTTGAGATTGCCCAGTTTCAGGACCAGGCAGAATATGTGCGAATATTACTTCCGAATCAGGTTTTTTTGAAGATTAGACAGAATAAATTTAGTCAAATACTAACGTTAAACCCTCAAAACTGGTCGAACCAGGCAGGATTTAAAAAACTGCTTTCCCACTTTTACAATCAAACTTCTTATGTATTGGATAGGAAAGTGAAGCGCAAAAACGATGGTTTCAACATTAATCCTTTTCAGGATGGGGGCGATGACCAATTGGGCTTAACGCTCAATTTCAGGAATGCGCTGTTCTATAATCGCGGAAAGCAACATTTTACAACTAGCTACACGTATATCTCTACTTCGGCAGATAATTTATTGGCCGTAGGGCTGCAACGAAATAATTTGGAAAGCCATCAATTTAATTTCAACCACAAATTTTATGAGAGTTGGCTGTTGAATTTAAAAGGGGCAACAGGCAGCAGTGAAAGCCTTTCGGAAAGTTTTGCAAGTAGAAACTACAGATTGGACTCGTATGAATTAAATCCTAAAATTTCCTATTTACTGAGCCAACAAACCCGTTTTGATTTATTTTACGAATTCGCCAACCAAGATAACCAGCTGGGCGATAAGGAAACGCTGAAACAACAAACCATCGGATTTTCTTTGGCATACACCAATGTTGAAAAAATTTCAATTAATGGCGAATTAAATTATATAGACAACAAATTTGAGGGCAGTCCCTTTTCACCTGTAGCCTACCAAATGTTGGAAGGTTTGCAGCCCGGCACAAACTTTACGTGGCGCCTTCTTTTTCAAAAGCGGATTACGAAATATTTAGACGCCAATCTTTCCTACTTCGGAAGAAAAAGTGAAACCACGAAAACTGTGCATACCGGCAGCATACAGTTACGGGCTTATTTTTAAGAGTGAGCTACCTTTCCTCAAGCCAATTTTATAATAAAGTCTGCAGCGTCTTTGCTTTTTTGTATCTTCATAAATCATTTAAAAAAGAAAACAATGTTTTTAAAGTCCGTACTCCTAGTTTTTTCAGCATTTTTCCTTTCCTGTGGCAGTTCAGTTGAGCAAACCCAAAATTCTACAGCTTCTGAAACTACAGCCAATACTTCTTCTGAAAGCAGCACAATTTCGGGAAATGTTGATCCACAAAAACTGATGGCCGAAGGTTATATGTTGGGGACAATAATGTTTTCAGATAAAGAAGGCGACTGTCCGTATACCATACAAATGCCAGGCGATAAAATGGAATTTTATTATTTGGACCCCTTGAATTTGGATGAAAAATATAAAGTAGACGGGCTGAAAGTGTGGGTAAAATTCAAAGGTTTGCGCACTATGAATAGATGCGATAAAGCAACGCCTGCAGAAATTACGGATATAAAAAAAGGAGGATAAATTAATACCCTCCTCTGTTGAATTAAACAATCAACCACTTAAAAATTTATTCGGAAAGCCAATGTTTGAATGAAATGGTTTCCTTCATTTTTTCTGAAATTTCTTCAATCTTAATACGTTCCTGCTCCATAGTATCCCTATAACGGATAGTTACCGTATTATCTTCAATAGTTTGGTGATCTACCGTAATGCAGAATGGCGTACCGGCAGCGTCTTGACGGCGGTAGCGTCTACCAACGGCATCTTTTTCGTCATAAATTACATTGTAATCCCATTGTAGCTCATCGATAATTTTGTGGGCTATTTCGGGCAGGCCGTCTTTTTTAACCAATGGTAAAACGGCCGCTTTTACGGGCGCCAAAATTGCCGGAAGTTTTAAAACTGTTCTAACGCTTCCATCTTCCAAGGTTTCATCCTGTAACGATTTGCTTAAAACTGCAAGGAACATTCTATCTAAACCTATTGAAGTTTCAACTACGTAAGGAACATAGCTTTCATTCAATTCTGGATCGAAAAATTGTAATTTTTTTCCGGAGAATTTTTCGTGTGCCTTTAAATCGAAATCGGTGCGGGAATGGATTCCTTCCAATTCCTTAAAGCCGAATGGAAAATCGAATTCAATATCTGTAGCGGCATTAGCATAATGCGCCAATTTTTCGTGATCGTGGAAACGGTAGTTTTCTTCACCCATTCCCAAGGAAAGGTGCCATTTTAAACGGGTTTCTTTCCAATATTCGTAGTATTTAAGCTCTTCACCCGGGCGAACGAAAAATTGCATTTCCATCTGTTCAAACTCGCGCATACGGAATATAAACTGACGGGCAACAATCTCGTTACGAAAAGCTTTTCCAGTCTGGGCTATTCCAAAAGGAATTTTCATCCTTCCGCTTTTCTGCACGTTTAAAAAGTTTACGAATATACCTTGTGCAGTTTCCGGACGCAGGTATAGATCCATTGCACTTTCTGCCGAAGCTCCCAACTTTGTGCCGAACATTAAATTGAACTGGCGCACATCTGTCCAGTTTTTGGAACCTGTATCTGGATCTGCAATGCCAAGTTCTTCAATTAAAGCCTTTACATCTGCCAAATCCTCTTTCTCAAGAGAGCGGGCCATACGTTCAAGAACGGTACGCTGTTCTTCAATATATCTAACTACGCGCGGATTGGTTGTTACAAATTCCTCTTCGTTAAAGCTTTCACCAAAACGTTTTTTGGCTTTCTCAATTTCCTTTTGCGCTTTTTGATTTAGCTTTTCGGCATAATCTTCAATAAGCACATCGGCGCGGTAGCGTTTTTTTGAATCCTTATTATCTATTAACGGGTCATTGAAGGCATCAACGTGGCCAGAAGCTTTCCAAATTGTGGGATGCATTAAAATTGCGGAATCTATACCCACAATATTTTGGTGCATATACACCATGCTGCGCCACCAGTACTCCCGAATGTTTTTCTTTAATTCAACACCGTTTTGGGCATAGTCGTAAACAGCGCTTAAACCGTCATAAATTTCACTGGATGCGAAAATGTAACCGTATTCCTTTGCGTGAGAGATTACTTTTTTAAATTGATCTTCGTTGTTTGCCATGCCGCAAAAATAGGAAAAAGCCCTCCAGTGCACAAAGGGGAGGCAGCATTTTACCAAAAAAAATAACCTCAAAAATCATAAGCGATTTTTGAGGTTAAAATTCCTAATTGAAATTAGGGGAATTATAATTTATTTAAGCTCCATTGTTGTAGTTGCAATTTGCGTTGGGCCATCAAAAAGATTGATTGTATATCGTCCTTCAATTAGGTTTGTTTCAGACGAATTCACCAAAATACATACATCTAACTCATCATTTTCATAAAAAACGTTTGTAGAGCTACTATAGTTTATGTTTTTATCTTCAAATTGTTTAACAGCATCATCGCCCATCATTTTGTTACGAGGGTTTATAACCTGCACATATAAAGTTCTATCGCCTCTTTTTGCAATAGCATTTGGTGCTAAGGTAAAGCAAGCTCTAATTTTATCTGCACGGCTAGCGCGTTTTGTATCTACTACTTTGCCACTATTTCTAATAATTACTGCCTCTCCACGTAAATCTGTAGCTTTTACGATTGAACCTTTTTTAATGGTTTCAGTCATAGTTACATTTTGTTGGCTCACAGAATCTACCACCATACGGGTGTTTTGAAGTTCATTAGAAGTACTGTCTCTTTCAACAGCCAGTCGTTTATTGGCGGCAATTAAACTATCTGCACGCTTAAACAACATAATACGTTCACTCTTCAATCTGCCAACTTCAGCCTTATAACGGGCTATCAATGAAACATTGGCTTGAGAGTCTTTTACTGAATCTAGAAGCACCGAAATTCTTTCACGTGCAGCAAGTAGGTCTTTGTCTTTTAGTTCGTTGTCCTTAATTACTTCATCATAATTGGCAATAAGGCCTTCCAATTCTTGTTCTATGTCTGCTTTTTGCATCTCAAGATTTGATACCGTACTTTTACTATCATTGAATAAAGTAACCGTATAAACGGCTAAGGCAATAAGTAATACAGATAGTACACCTATTAGGATTTTAAATTTACCGTTATTGGTTTCGTTTGTGGTCATAATTAATACGTTAAGTTTAGTGGGTAAAAGTATGACGGTATTTCTTTATGTGGCGTTTATAAAATGGTAAAAATTCTTAAAATATGTTAAATCTTCTTTTTCCAAAGGTTTGCATGGGCTGTAAACAGCTGTTAATAAAGGGGGAAGACGTGTTATGCTTAAATTGTATTCATGCACTTCCCGTTGCATCTTTTCATAAATCGGGGAATAATTTGTTGAAAAACAGATTTTACGGACGGTTTATCGTTGAAAATGCCACTTCAATTATTTATTTTCAGAAAAGAGGTCTCGCGCAGGAATTATTGCACAATTTAAAATACCGCGGGAAAAGGGAAATTAGCAATTTTTTCGGGAGATGGCTCGGTGCCGAATTGGCCGAACTCAATTCATATAAAAACATAGATATTGTTATTCCGGTGCCCTTGCACAAACAGCGATTGAGAAAGAGAGGTTATAACCAAGTTGAAGGTTTTGGAAAGGAAATTGCTAAGGCACTTCAGGTTCCATATCGCGATGACATTTTAATTAAAGTTTCAAAATCGAATTCCCAAGTTTTTAAAACGCGGATACTTCGTTTTGAGGCAGAAGAAATATTTGCAATCCAAAATCTGGAGGTCATTGCCAATAAGTCTATTTTATTGGTAGATGATATTGTTACCACTGGCGCAACTTTGGAGAAATGTGCTCTTCAATTGCTTAAAGCCGAAAATGTTAGAATCAGTATTGCCACAATTGCCATAGCTTAAACTTAAATGCCATTTGTTGGCAGTTATTGTTTAATTTTGGGGCTATAACCGCACAAGTAATTTTAAAGAATCTTAAGTGAAACACCGCCTGCTTTACCTTCCAATCGCATTTTTATTCATACTTTCCTTTGTAGACTGTGCAAAAAAAGGATCGCCATCGGGTGGACCGCGCGATACCGTACCACCTATAATTGTGAGGAGCATACCCGAAAATTACAGTACTAATTTTACCGGGAGCGAAATTGAAATTAAGTTCAATGAGTACATAAAGTTGAAGGAAGTAAACAAAGAGCTCATAATTTCGCCACCAATGAAATTTGCGCCCCTTATAAGCCCATTGAGCACTTCGAAAAGTTTAAAAATTAAAATACTTGATACTTTAAAACCTAATACCACTTATTCCTTCAATTTTGGAAACAGCATTGAAGACAATAATGAAGGAAATAAATTCGATTATTTTAAATATGTCTTTTCAACAGGCAATTATATAGACAGTTTAAAACTTACGGGAAAGGTTAAAGATGCCGAGCTAATTTCGCCGCAAATTCCCACAACGGTAATGCTGTATGAGGTGAATGAAAGTTTTACCGATTCTATTATTTATTCTGAAAAGCCCACCTATATAACCATTACAAAAGACAGTACTGGTACTTTTGAATTGAGTAATTTAAAGGAAGGAAAATATCTTCTATTGGCGCTAAAGGAAAAAAACAACGACTATATTTTTCAGCCTCAGAATGATAAGATTGGTTTTGTAACCCAGCCAATTACCGTGCCTTCAGATTCTTTATATACGTTGACACTTTTTAAGGAAGCGCCCGATTATAAATTTATTCGCCCCAGCCAATTGGGTAAAAATCATATAGTATTTGGATACCAAGGCCGGGCAGATAGTTTGGATATTGAAATTCTGTCAGAAGTGCCGGAAGATTATTCGTCTATGGTTTTTAAGGATGAAAAGAAGGATACGCTTCATTATTGGTTTAAGCCCGCCATTCAGGCAGATTCCCTGCTTTTCAAAATATCAAATAAAACTATTGTAGATACTTCTACCGTGCGACTGCGCGAATTATTTAAAGATTCGCTGAATATTTCTGCCTTAAAAACAGGTTCGCTGAAGTTAAAAGATACATTCAAGCTTCGCGCCAATACGCCAATTGTTTCTCTGGACGAATCGAAATTTGAGGTAATGGCAAAAGATTCCACTTTTGTGAAACCCAGCGTAAAATTGAACAAAGAATATAACTGGGCCGAAATATTTTTTCCGAAGAAGGAAGACCAAAAATATATTGTGAAACTCTTGCCCGGAGCAGTGACCGACTTTTTTGAAAAATCCAACGACACGCTCTTGTTTAACTTAAACACCCGCTTGGCCGCAGATTATGGCTCGCTTAGTTTAACCTTGGTGAATTTAGACCGCTTCCCGGTTATTGTGCAATTAGTAGACAGCAAATATAATGTGGTGGCTGAAACTTATCGAACGGAAAATAAAACCGTAATTTTTGATGAGCTTTCACCAGATAAATATTTTTTGAGAATTATTTACGACGATAATCAAAATGGAAGATGGGATACCGGAAGTTTCCTAAACCGAATGGATGCCGAAAAAATAATTTATTACCCGAAGCAAATTGAAGTAAGGGCAAATTGGAGTTTAAATGAAACTTTTACTTTAAAATAAACGGATCGCGATCATTTAAAAATTGAAGATGCTTTCGATTGCTTTCAATGTGTTCCTTCTCTAAAGTTACCGTTTGGGTAAATTCTTCTTCCCCAGCAAATGAAATTTGCTTGCCCAAAACATCATAAACGGCAGAATGCCCGCTGTATTCATGCTCATTGCCATCTAAGCCAACACGGTTTACACCAATGCAATAGCTCATATTTTCAATTGCGCGGGCACGGAGTAGGGTATCCCACGCCAAGGTGCGTATCTTGGGCCAATTGGCAACAAAGAGCAGCAAATCATAGTCTTCCGTATTTCGCGCCCACACTGGGAAACGCAAATCGTAACACACCAAAGGGCAGATTTTCCATCCTTTATATTCAACAATTAATTTCTCGTTACCGGCCGTGTAAGTCTCATTTTCCTTAGCGAGCGTAAAAGTGTGTTTTTTGTCATATTTTTTATAATTTCCTTCGGGAAATACAAAAAAGAGGCGGTTGTAGAAATTGTCTTTTTCTGAAATTATAACACTGCCCGTTATAGCACAATTTCTTTTTCGAGCCTCGGAAATCATCCAATTCAAGGTTTCGCCATCATTTGGTTCTGCGAGCTTTTCAGCGGCCATAGAAAATCCCGTTGGGAACATTTCCGGAAGAACAATTAAATCTGTCTCGCCGTCAATATTCTTGATTTTCTCTGAAAACATCGCCCGATTGGCGGGCGCATCTTCCCAGTGCAATTCACTCTGAATTATTGTAACCTTAAGTGTCTTCAAACTATCTTTCTCGTTTCTTTAATCTTTAATCTTTCTTCTTCATTCTATCTCACATCAAACCTATCCAAATTCATCACCTTCTGCCAGGCTGCTGCAAAATCATTCACAAATTTTTCTTTGGCATCATTACAGGCATAAACTTCGGCAATGGCACGAAGTTCCGAATTGGAACCAAAAATAAGATCGGCCCGCGTTCCTGTCCACTTTTTAGTATTTGAAGCTCGATGGCGTCCTTCAAAAATTTTATCATCGTTGCCAACCGCTTTCCAAGTAGTGCCTAAATCCAGGAGGTTTACAAAAAAATCGTTTGTTAAAACTTCAGGGCTATTTGTAAATACGCCGTGGGACGAGCCGTCATAATTGGTATTTAAAACGCGCATTCCACCAACCAATACCGTCATTTCAGGAACAGTTAAAGTTAAAAGCTGCGATTTGTCTACCAATAATTCCTCAAAGGAAGCATGGTTATCATCCTTCATATAATTTCTAAACCCGTCTGCATTTGGCTCCAAGTGTCTGAATGAATCTACATCAGTTTGTTCTTGCGAAGCATCGCCCCGACCAGGGGTAAAGCCAACATTTATATTGTGACCTGCGTTTTTAGCGGCCTTTTCAATTGCCGCACTGCCGCCAAGTACAATTAAATCTGCCATGGAAACTCTTTTATCGCCACTTTGGTTACTATTGAAGTTATTTTGAATTTCTTCCAATTTCGCTAAAACCTTTGCAAGTTGTGAAGGGTTGTTTACTTCCCAATTTTTTTGTGGTTCCAAACGAATGCGAGCGCCATTTGCGCCGCCACGCATATCGGAGCCTCTAAACGTTGAAGCCGATGCCCAGGCAGTAGAAACCAATTCTGAAATTGTTAGGCCCGTATCTAGAATTTTATTTTTTAGGGAAGCAATATCATTTTCATCTATTAAAGTATGGGTAACCGCCGGAATAGGATCTTGCCAAAGCAACTCCTCTTTTGGTACTTCCGGCCCCAAATAACGGGAAACAGGCCCCATATCGCGGTGGGTTAGTTTATACCATGATTTTGCAAAAGCTTCCTCAAATTCTTCTGGATTATCTCGAAAATGTTTTGAAATTTTTAAATATGCTGGGTCCATTTTTAGGGCGATATCGGCCGTAGACATCATTAAATCCTGTGTTTTGGAAGCATCGTGTGCCATTGGCGCCTTGCTGGCGTTAGAGGCGGCGGTTGGTTTCCATTGATGGGCACCGGCCGGACTCTTGGTCAATTCCCAATCATAATTTAAAAGTACCCTAAAATAATCGTGGTCCCATCTATTTGGAACGGGCGTCCATGCCCCTTCCAAACCACTGGTGATGGTATCATCGCCCATCCCAGATTTATAGCTGTTTATCCAACCTTTGCTTTGGTGCTCAATTGCGGCACCGGCAGGTTCAGAATCTACATATTTTTCAGCATCGTTTGCGCCGTGCGCCTTTCCGAAGGTATGTCCGCCAGCAATTAATGCCACTGTTTCATAATCGTCCATCGCCATACGACCAAAAGTCTCGCGAATATCGTGGGCAGACCCTAATGGATCTGGCACTCCATTTGGCCCTTCAGGGTTAACATAAATCAATCCCATATGCGCAGCCGCCAATGGTTTTTCAAGGTGGCCATCTTCGTAGCGTTTATCATTTCCCAACCATTGGGTTTCAGAACCCCAATACACATCTTGCTCGGGTTCCCATACATCTTCGCGTCCTGCGGCAAAACCAAAGGGTTTAAAGCCCATAGATTCTAAGGCACAATTTCCTGTAAGTAATAATAAATCTGCCCAAGATATTTGCTTGCCGTATTTCTGTTTAATTGGCCAAAGCAGTAATCTGGCCTTGTCTAAATTTCCATTATCGGGCCAACTGTTTAAAGGAGCAAAACGTTGATTGGCGGTATTTCCACCCCCACGGCCATCGGTTACGCGATACGTTCCTGCGCTATGCCATGCCATTCTAATAAATAATCCGCCGTAATGGCCATAATCTGCCGGCCACCAATCTTGCGAATCGGTCATTAGGTCCATTAAATCTTTCTTTAGCGCCGCATAATCCAGCTTTTCAAATTCTTTTTTATAATTGAAGGAATTGCCCATGGGGTCCGATTTCGAACTTTGTTGGCGCAAAACATTTAAACGTAAACTATTTGGCCACCAATCGCCATTAGTAGTTCCACCACCGGCAACATTTTTTGCTACATTGCCAAAATAAGGACATTGCGTTGCTGCATTATCATCGTTTATTTCCCAAGCATCGCTGGTGTTTCCACTTGGATTAGCGCCTTTGTGATAGTTTTTATCTTCGTTGTTGTTTTGCATGAATAATGGATTATTGGTGAGTGTTTACGAAAATACCATTTTAAATTGCTGATTCAAACCGAAAATCTATCAGATATTTCAATTTTTGGATTGAAAAAGCTTATTGGCTGTACTTTTTTCAACTAATTCAGAAATTTTTTAGAGAAGATAAAATTGCAGCAGCCTCGGCTAAGGTTTCATCTGTTTTGGCAAAACAAACCCGTATTTGTTTAAAATCTTTTTTTCCCTCATTAAAAACCGAAGTGGGAATGGTTGCTATCTTAAATTCCTTGGTAAGCCTTTCCGCGAAAGCGATATCGCTGTCCATTGAAATTTCTGAAAAATCCAGCATTTGAAAATATGTTCCCTTTGAAGGAATAATTTTGAAGTGCGAATCTTCCATTAGATTTAAAAAGAAATCGCGTTTTTGTTGATAGAAGTCTGGCAGTTTTAAATAGTGGTTTTCATCTTTTAAATAGGTGGCAAATGCTTTTTGAAAAGGATGGTTTACACAGAAAACCACGAATTGATGCACTTTTTGGAATTCCTTCATCAATTTTTCTGGTGCTGCACAATAGCCCATTTTCCAGCCCGTATTGTGAAAAGTTTTTCCAAAGGAAGCGGTTATAAAACTGCGCGCTGCCAAGGCTTCAAATTTTGAGGCGCTCTGATGTACATTGCCATCAAAAATAATATGCTCATAGACCTCATCGCTTAAAACAAGCAGGTTGTTTTTTTCTGCCAGGCTTTGCAATTCCAGCATGTCTGCTTCAGTTAAAAGCATTCCAGTAGGATTGTGCGGACTATTAATAATAATCATTTTCGTTTTTGAAGAAATTTTGTCCGCCACTTCCTGCCAATCTACCGTATAATACGGAGGTTTTAATTGAATGGAAATTATCTTCCCGCCAAATAATTCGACCGTGGGGGCGTAGCAGTCATAGGCCGGGGTAAAAATTATTACCTCATTGCCCTTACTGATTGTTGCGGCAAGGATGGTAAAAATTGCCTGTGTGGCACCCGCAGTGATGGTGATTTCAGTTTCTGGATTATAAAAATGATTGTGAAGCTTTTCAATTTTTTTTGAAATTTCCATTCGTAACCCAAAATCGCCCGGCATGGGAGCATATTGGTTAAAACCATCGCGCATTGCGTGGTCTACCAAGGCGTTTAAAGCCGGATCGCTGGGGAAATTCGGAAAGCCCTGCGAAAGGTTTAGGGCGTTGTGTTCGGAAGCCATTTTGCTCATTGTTGCAAAAATGGAAGTCTCAATATTGGGTAATTTTGAATTAATCATTGTATCCTGTGTTTATATAAACCAATACATCGTTGATGCAGGTGTTTAGATTGTTCTTTACTTCGTTGGTCCAAAACCGGAAAACGGTAAAGCCCATTTCTTCCAACTGTCTGTTAACTTCGCGGTCGCGCTGCATATTCCTTTCAATTTTTGGAATCCAGAAACCGCGATTGCTTTTTAAGGTTTCCTTCCGCTCGGGCCAATTGTAGCCATGCCAAAATTCGCCATCAATAAAAATGGCCAGTTTGTATTTGTGAATGGAGATATCTGGTTTGCCGGGTAATTTTTTACTGTCTACCCGATAGCGGATTCCCTTTTTCCAAAGGGCTTTTCTAAATAGTAATTCGGGTTTTGTATTCCTGCCACGAATTTTACCCATCATTTTCGAGCGTTTTTTCGTGGTATAAAAGCCAGCTTCTTCATTGAATCTTGGGACTTTTATTTTTTCCGTTTCGTAAACCATCATTCAATTAAAATAACAATAATTTATTGGACATAAAAGTTAAATGATTTCCAAATAAAAAACCCCTGCATTGCTGCAAGGGTTTTAGTTAAAAATATAGAGATTCCCGCCTACGCGGGAATTTTTAATATCTGTAATATTCTGGCTTAAATGGTCCTTCAACCGTTACGCCAATATATTCAGCCTGCTCTTCAGAAAGTTCGGTAAGCTCAACCCCAATTTTTTCAAGGTGAAGTTTTGCTACTTTTTCATCCAAATGTTTTGGAAGCATGTATACTTCGTTTTCATAGTTTTCGCCATTTTTCCAAAGCTCAATCTGTGCCAAGGTTTGGTTGGTGAAACTATTACTCATTACAAAACTTGGGTGGCCAGTGGCGCAACCAAGATTCACCAAACGGCCTTCCGCAAGAAGGATAATATCTTTTCCGTTAATAGTATATTTATCTACCTGTGGCTTAATTTCAACGTGGGTGTGGCCGTGGTTTTTCTTCAACCAAGCAACAGCAATTTCGTTATCAAAATGCCCAATGTTACACACGATGGTTTTATCTTTCATTGCTTCAAAATGCTCTCCGCGTACGATGTCTTTATTTCCAGTAGTGGTAATTACGATATCGGCATTGCCAACAACTGTTTCCAATTTTTTCACTTCAAAACCGTCCATTGCAGCCTGTAAGGCACAAATTGGGTCAATTTCCGTAACCGTAACAATACTACCGGCTCCTTTAAAAGAGGCAGCGGTACCTTTACCAACATCGCCATAGCCACAAACCACAACGCGTTTTCCGGCCATCATAATATCTGTTGCGCGGCGCACTGCATCAACAGCACTTTCGCGGCATCCGTACTTATTGTCGAATTTACTTTTTGTAACACTATCGTTAATATTGATAGCTGGCATTGGTAAAGTTCCCTTTTTTACACGCTCGTATAATCTGTGTACACCAGTAGTAGTTTCTTCAGAAATTCCTTTTATGGCTTTTCCAAGTTCTGGATATTTATCCAAAACCATGTTGGTAAGATCGCCGCCATCGTCAAGAATCATATTCAACGGTTCGCGCTCTTCGCCAAAGAAAAGAGTTTGTTCTATACACCACTCAAATTCTTCCTCTGTCATCCCTTTCCAGGCATATACCGAAATTCCCGCAGCGGCTATTGCAGCAGCAGCGTGATCTTGGGTAGAGAAAATATTACAAGAGCTCCAGGTAACTTCAGCTCCCAAAGCAATTAAGGTTTCAATAAGTACCGCAGTTTGAATTGTCATATGCAAACATCCGGCTATACGTGCGCCTTTCAAAGGTTGTTCGTTGCCATACTCTTCGCGCAGACTCATAAGTCCGGGCATTTCAGCTTCAGCAAGTTCAATTTCCTTTCTTCCCCAGTCTGCTAGGGAAATATCTTTTACTTTAAACGCCGTGTAAGGCACAGTTTTCGTTGACATATTTGTTATATTTATACCCGCAAAAGCGGACATTCATTAAAAATTAATTTTCTAGTTTTAAGTCTGCAAAACTACGAAATATCCTTTAAAAGTATATGCCACTTTACAAAACAATAACAGTTAACCCTACCACTAAAGTATTCATTTGGAAGATAGATGAGATGTTCGACACGCTTTCCGATGGAATTTCACTAACCGATAATTGTTCAAAAAGAGTGCTTAATATGAAAAGCGATTTGCACCGGCGTGGTTTTATGAGCATTCGGCATTTGTTGGCCTTGGAAGGGTTTACAGACCATGATTTGTACTATGATGAAAACGGAAAACCGCACCTAACGGGCGATAAGCATATTTCAATTACCCATTCCTTTAATTATTCGGCAATAATAATTAGCGATACCGAAGTGGGCATTGATATTGAAAAGCAGCGGAATAAAATTTTGCGCATCGCACATAAGTTTACACCAATCGAAGAATACCGAACCATAGCCAATGAAGACGCCATGATGCGCAAATTGACCATAGTTTGGTGCGCCAAGGAATCGCTCTATAAAAGCTTTGCCGAAAAGGGCGTTAGCTTTCTGCAAAATATATATGTAGAGGAATTTGCGTTGGAAGACAATAAAACTACTGCCACCGTAACATTTGAAGAAAAAACAGTGAAATACAATGTGGATTATTTGGAGTTTGAAGGTTTTACCTGCGCCTATGCGCTACTTTCAGATACTCAATAGATGGAGGAAAATTTCTATAAATTACTCCAAAATTCGCTTGCCGGGAATAAAAAACAACTGGCTATTTTAATCGATCCCGATAAGTTTGATATTGCCGAGGCAGTTCCATTTCTCAATAAAATACCAGCACAGACAACCCATCTTTTTGTAGGTGGAAGCACGGTAAAAAATGGCGAAACTGAAGAAACGGTAAAAGCTTTAAAGGTAAATTCGAAACTTCCCATTTTTCTTTTCCCGGGTGACTATTCGCATATTACACCACTGGCCGATGCGCTATTATTCCTTATGTTGCTTTCTGGACGCAATGCCGAATACTTAATTGGCCAACAAATAAAATCTATTTCCAAATTGAAAAATGCGGCTTTGGAGATTATTTCAACAGGCTATATTTTAATTGATGGCGGGAATAATTCGGCAGTCTCAAAAGTTACCCAAACCCAACCACTATCGCAGAACAATGTAGAAGAAATTGTGCATACAGCCCTTGCGGGGCAATATATGGGCGCAAAGCTTATTTATTTGGAAGCGGGCAGTGGCGCTAAATTTCCTGTAAATCCCGCCATAATTTCTGAAGTGAAAAAGAATATTAAAATCCCTTTAATTGTAGGCGGCGGAATTAGAACAGAAACGCAGAAGCAATTAGCCTACGAAGCCGGCGCAGATATGGTAGTGATGGGAACAGCGTTTGAAGTATAAATAATTTTAATAGCTGCATTCTCTGCACCCCTACGGTAATTTTGCACCGCAAAGTCGAAAGGAACACAAAGGAAATGTAACTTTGGAAAAAAATTTAGAAATGAATATTTCGGTAGAATTAACCTTAACCCCATTGCAGGACAATTACGAACCTGCCATTATCGATTTTATTAAAAGCCTTCGCAATTCTGGGCTTACCGTATTGGAAAATCCGCTAAGCACACAGGTTTATGGCGATTACGATGCGGTTATGAATCTGCTTCAAAAGGAAATGAAAATAGCCTTGGAAGCAGTTGAAAGAGGTTTGCTGTACATTAAAATAGTAAAATCTGACCGCAGCGATTATGAGCCCCATTTTTGATTGGTTTTTTGCACAGTACAAAGATGTGCCCACACATATTGTAATTCTTGAAATTATAGGCGTAGCCTTGGGGTTGCTCAGTGCCTGGTTTTCCAAACAGGACAATATTTTAATCTATCCCGCCGGAATTTTAAGCACGGCAATTTTTGTTTATATATTGGCTTTTTACGGCCTTTTGGGCGATTTGGTTATTAACGCCTACTATTTTTCAATGAGTATTTATGGTTGGTATATCTGGACCCGAAAGGTAGATGCCGAGCATTATACCCCAATAACCACTACCACGACCAAAGAAAAAAAAATAAGTGTTGCCATATTTGTTTCAACCCTAATTTTCATTTTTGCCATTTATGAATTTTTTGATAAATGGAATAATTGGACCGCTTATGTAGACACGCTTACCACTGCAATATTTTTTGTGGCAATGTGGCTTTTGGCGCGAAAGAAGCTTGAAAATTGGACCCTCTTGCTTATAGGCAATTTAATATCGCTGCCGTTATATTTTTACAAAGGACTAATATTTACATCCTTTCAATTTCTGCTTTTTGTTGTTATTTCAATTTATGGGTACCGCGCTTGGAAGAAAAATCTCAATGTTCCCGAAACAAGTTTGTTAAAATGATAAAAGTTGTTTTATTCGGCCCCGAATCAACGGGCAAGACTACCCTCGCCAAACAATTGGCCGAACATTACAATACTTTATGGGTACCTGAATATATGCGGGAATACCTTCAAAAAAAATGGGATGATAATAAGGAACTGGTTTCCAAATCAGATTTAATCCCAATTGCCGAAGGTCAATTAATACTTGAAAAGAAGGTTTCCCAAAAAGTTAAAAACCTGCTTATTTGCGACACCAATTTATTGGAACTAAAAGTATATTCAGAGTACTATTATGACGGATTTTGCCCCGCACCAATTGTGGAGGAAGCAACCAAAAACAATTACAGTATCTACTTACTAACCTATGTAGATACCCCGTGGGAAGCAGATATTTTGCGCGATAGACCCAATAACCGTGAGGAAATGTTTCGTATTTTCGAAGCCGAATTACAAAAACAGGGTTTCCCTTACAAAATACTAGTAGGGAACGAAAAAGAGAGATTCAATAAAGCAGTTGAAATTATAGACGCTTTAATTGCTACATAAAAATCTTTGCGCCCTCTGCGTCTCGGCGGTAATAGAAAATTGCCCTCGAGCAGCGGTCGCTCATCAATGACAGATTCAAAAGCATGTTTACAGAAAAAAACATACAACAAATAAAAAACCACGGTCTTTCCGAAACCAAAGTCCTTGACCAACTGCATATTTTTAAGAAAGGAATTCCTTTTGCAAACATTATTGCCCCGGCTTCGGCAAATAGCGGGATTGAAATTTTAACCGACGAGGAACAGCAGCATTTTGCCCATCTTTTTGAATCTGAAAAAGACAATCTAGATTTATTAAAATTTGTTCCTGCTTCTGGCGCAGCTACGCGGATGTTTAAATTTCTGCATCAGTTTCTGGAGAATTTTAATTTTGAAACACATGATATTGAATCATATCTCGCAAGTGAGGAAAATAAAGATTTAAATCGATTTTTCTCATCTTTGGAGAAGTTTGCATTTACCAATTTGGTGCAAGATAAACTTCTAAAAAACCATCCAGACTATGAAGGTTTTCCCAAGGGAAAACAACATTATTTATTCGTAAAGGAAATGTTGGAAGAAGGGGGTTTAAATTTCAATAATATCCCAAAGGGACTTATTCCATTCCATAAATGCGGCGAAAGTTATGTTACTCCCTTCGGCGAACAATTATACGAAGCAGCTTTTTACGCCACTTCAAAAGGCATTGCTTGCCTTCATTTCACTGTCTCGGCAGAGCACGAGGAAAAATTCAAAAAGCGCTACCATAAAATCCAGCAAAATGTTGAAAGGAAAACTGGAGTAAAATTCGATATATCGTATTCCTTCCAAAAAAAGGAAACAGATACAGTTGCGGCAACCCCAGAAAATGAATTGTTTTTGGATGAAAATGGCGATTTACTTTTTCGTCCCTCCGGCCACGGCGCTTTATTGGAAAATCTAAATGAAGTTGATGCCGATATTGTTTACATTAAAAATATAGATAATGTAGTCTGTGAAAATTACATTGAAACCATCGCTTTTCAGAAAAAGGTGCTGGCGGGAAAATTGATATCGCTTCAAAAGAAAATATTTGGATTTATAGAGAAATTGCATTCGGAAAATCCATCGCAGGAATATCTGCAGACTACAGCTGAATTCATAGCTGAAGAATTAAATATTCCAAAGGCATCCTTAAATAAAGAAGCACTTCTGGAAATTTTGGAACGCCCAATCCGCATTTGTG
>CAXBDO010000011.1:0-18115 GCA_963974165.1 uncultured Aequorivita sp. | reverse complement strand
TTCGTGGGTACCGTCATTGGTAAATACACTTCCTTTCCCGGCGTTAAAGAGGGGTGAATCTTCCAAATGGTTTACGGCCGTCTCAACAGCATCCATCGCGTTCCCTCCGTTTTCAAGAATAGCAAATCCCTTTTCCAACGCCGCATTTAAGGCTGCCTTATACTGTTCTTCCTTTTCCGGGGTCATCAATCCTTTCACCAAAGTACCGGCACCGCCGTGGATTACCATTGAATATTTCTTTTTCATTATTCATGCCCGCGAATACGGGTATCTATTAATTAGTAGTTACTATATTTTTAACAAATGTACGCTTTGGTTTTAAATTTTGAAGCCCAAAAGACCCCAAAGGTCTTAAAGACCTTTGGGGTCTTGAATGTAGCATTGCGTTTTCGAAAAATCGATTCATTTATAAATTTCTTTTTCCCAGAAAACCCTTCGTTTCTGAAGTGTTATTTTTATTTTTGAAAGCAAGATGAACATCCGTTCGGGCGCAGCCGAGAACTATTAACGGATTTCATCATTAAACACATCTATCGACTGCGTTCGAGTTGATTTTCAGAATAAAACAAAATTATGTCTACCCAAAAACGTCTTTTTCTTTTAGATGCCTACGCCCTTATTTTTCGTGGCTATTATGCGCTTATAAAAAATCCAACCATTAATAGCAAAGGGCAGGACACCTCGGCGGTTCTCGGTTTTTTAAATTCCCTTTTTGATGTAATCCGCCGTGAACGGCCAGACCATCTTGCCGTCTGTTTTGACAAGGACGGAAGCGCCGAGCGTACCGAAATGTTTGCAGATTACAAAGCCAATCGCGATGCCACGCCAGATGTTATTAAACAATCTATCCCCATTATTCAGGAAATTATAAAAGCCATGCATATTCCCTGCGTTGAACTTTCAGGTTTGGAGGCAGATGATATTATTGGTACCCTGGCGCAACAGGCCGAAAAACAGGGTTATCAGGTTTTTATGGTTACGCCCGATAAGGATTTTGGACAATTGGTGTCCGAAAACATTTTTATGTACCGTCCTGCCAGAATGGGCAACGCGATTGAAATTTGGGGCATACCGGAAGTACAAAAACGCTTTGGAGTTGAGCGCCCCGAACAGGTAATAGATTATCTGGGAATGATGGGCGACGCCAGCGATAATATTCCTGGACTACCGGGAGTGGGCGAAAAAACAGCCAAAAAATTTATTGCTGAATTTGGCTCAATGGAAAATCTATTGGCCAATACCGATAAGCTGAAAGGCGCCATGAAACTAAAAGTTGAAGCCAATGCAGAACTTGGGTTGCTTTCAAAAAAACTCGCAACCATTTGCACTACCTGCGATGTAACTTTTAATGAGAAGGATTACGAACTCTCTATGCCCGACGGCGAAAAAGTGCAGCAAATTTTCGAAGATTTGGAATTCCGAAGATTAAAGGATCAGTTCTTAAAATTATTTTCGGAAGAAAGGGGAACGCAGATTTCCAATTCTGAAAGTGCGAAAAATGCTGCTTCGGCTTCCGCAGGTACCGGGCAGTTTTCACTTTTTGGCGGCGGAGGCGAAGCTACAGAGGAAATTAAAAATTACAACTCGCGCGCAACCATTGAAAATACCGAACATTTTTACCAAACCGTGCAACCGGGCATGGGCAAAAAACTGTTTCTCCAAAATTTAATGAAACAGAAAAGTGTGTGTTTTGATACTGAAACCACAAGTTTGAATCCGCTGGAGGCAGAACTTGTAGGCATCGCTTTTTCTTGGGAAAAAGGAAAGGGCTTTTATCTTCCTTTCCCAGAAAATAAATTGGATGCCCAATTGCTTTTGGAAGAAGTTCGCCCATTTTTTGAGGATGAAAACATTGAAAAAATAGGACAAAACTTAAAATACGACATCAAGGTCTTGGCGAAATACACCATTGCCGTAAAAGGTAAATTGTTTGACACCATGCTGGCGCATTACCTCATTAACCCAGATATGCGCCACAATATGGATGTTTTGAGTGAAACCTATTTAAATTATACCCCCGTTTCCATCACCGAATTAATTGGCAAAAAGGGAAAAAATCAGTTAAATATGCGCGATGTTCCCGTTGAAAAACAAACGGAATACGCAGTGGAAGATGCCGATGTAACTTTTCAGCTAAAGGAACATTTTGAAAAGGAATTGGGCGAGGCCAGCACCCAAAAATTATTTGATGAAATTGAAGTGCCATTGCTTCGCGTTTTGGCTGCTATGGAATTGGAAGGAATAAATTTGGATGAGGATTTCCTTAAAAACCTTTCCGAAGAATTGGACAAGGACATTCTTCAACTTGAAAAAAACATTTACGAAGAAGCCGGGGAAACCTTCAACATTGCATCGCCAAAGCAGTTGGGTGAAATTCTATTCGCAAAACTAAAGTTAATAGACAAGCCGAAAAAAACCAAAACTGGCCAATATTCTACCGCCGAGGATGTGCTTTCCTATTTGGCTAAAGACCATAAAATTATACGCGATGTATTGGAATATCGCGGTTTGGCAAAATTAAAAAGCACCTATGTAGACGCACTGCCAGGGCAGGTTGAAAAATCTACCTCAAGGGTACATACAGATTATATGCAGACGGTTGCCGCAACGGGCAGATTAAGCAGTAATAACCCAAACCTTCAAAATATACCAATTAGAACTGAGCGCGGCCGCGAAGTGCGAAAGGCGTTTATTCCGCGTAATGAGGATTTTGTTTTAATGGCAGCAGATTACAGTCAGATAGAACTTCGCATTATCGCTGCATTAAGTGAGGAAGACAATATGATTGAAGCTTTTAAAAATGGGGAAGACATTCACGCTTCTACCGCTGCAAAAGTTTTCAATATTCCCTTGGAAGAGGTTACCCGAGAACAACGAAGTAATGCCAAAACTGTAAACTTTGGGATCATTTATGGGGTTTCTGCCTTTGGCTTAAGCAACCAAACAGATCTTTCCCGAGGCGAAGCCAAAGATTTGATAGATACCTATTATAAAACCTATCCAAAACTTCGGAATTATATAAGCGAGCAAATTCAGTTTGCGCGTGAAAATGGTTATGTAGAAACAGTTATGGGCAGAAGACGTTACCTAAAAGATATTAATGGAAGCAATCAAGTTGTACGTGGTGCGGCTGAAAGAAACGCCGTAAATGCACCTATTCAAGGAAGTGCAGCCGATATTATTAAAATTGCGATGATCAACATCCATAATAGATTGGAAACCGAAAATTACCAAAGCAAGATGCTGCTCCAAGTTCATGATGAATTGGTTTTTGACGCCTATAAGCCCGAGTTGGAAAAGCTAAAAGCAATGGTAAAACACGAAATGGAAAATGCCTACACACTCACGGTTCCTTTAGATGTAGATCTTGGAGTGGGAAATAATTGGCTTGAGGCCCATTAAAAAGTTTACAGTATTCAGTGGCAGTTGGCAGGAAATAAAAAAGCCGAAAGTATAACTTTCGGCTTTTTTGTATTTTAGAAAAAAATGTTTATTGCTTAGTAAAAACAAAAGTAATGTCTTCAGTAACAGTAGTAGTTGTACCGTTGTTATCTACATCTACAAAGAAACCTTCTTCAAACACATAAGTAAGTGTATTGCCTGAAAGTGTTGCAGTTTGGCTAACACCACCAAAAGAAAGCGTTACATCATTTCCATTTCGTGTATATACGAATGGAGTTGTATCGTCTTCAGAAACACAAGTTACAGTGTACTCATACTCGTCTGTAGTACCGGCAACCAAAGTTAGTTCGATATCTGCGTATGAAGTAGCGATTGCAGAACCAGTTGTTCCGTCAGCATTAAATACCAGAGTTTCGTTTTGGTAACAGTTGGTTTCATCCATTACACTTTTTGAAGCCGTACCATCGTTGTTTAGGTCGTAAGCGTTTTCAGTGTCGAATGCAGTCATTTTCCAAGTACCTTCAAGAGACGTTGAGGTGTTGCTGTCGTCATCACTTGAACAAGCGGCAAATGCAATTGCGATAAAAAGTAATCCAAAGAATTTTTTCATAGTTATATTTTTTTTGTGGGCGCAAAAATAGGTAAATTAAAGTGAAGGAGCCTCTTCTATTGCCAAATATTCAAAAATTGCAAAGTCCCAACGTAGAAACGTGGCTTTGAAAAAGTTTGTAAAGCAATAATTCTGAATTCCTAATTCTGATTTATTTCAGTCTTCATTCTTATTTCATACAACGAAGCGGTCTGCCATCTTTATTGAAATCTATATCTTTAAAGAATATTTCCCGCTGCTATGGAAGACAACAAATTAATTTCAAAAAAGAAACCCGCATATCCTATTACCGATATGCTTTTAAAATACCTTACCCGCCACGGGCGAACAATTAAAATCCCTATTTATTACGACGATTTGCTGCGTTTTCAAGGCTCAGTTTCCGTATTCGACAAAAATGGAAAAGACACTTTATGGGTAAGTGTTTACTATTCTGAATATGAAACAGAGGAAATTAATCAAAGTCTCAAAAAAGTGTACTCCATTCTACATTCGGATGGAAGCGACACCATTCTGCCCTATTTGAATATTGATAGTGTAGACTTTTGCACTTTTGGAAATTCGAAACCTTTCCGCATAAAAGTGCGGAATATTTTAAACGACAATTATCTCTTCCTATATATTAAAAAAGCCGACGCTTCCCGCATTTATGGCTTGGAATTGGAAGATTTGCTTTCGCCAAACCACATTAACTTTTTGGTGCGAAAGAATACATTGATTGAAGAGCACATCTCTGGAATTCCTGGAGACGATTTTATCAGCAATCATCTGGATGCCTGTTCGCATCGCGATAAAGTTGAAATCGCCAAGGAATTTGTGAAGTTCAACGAACGTTGTTTTGTGCGCCTTTTGGGCGATATGCGTTCCTATAATTACGTAATGGTGCTTACCCACGATTTTGACCGAATCCAATACCGAATCCGCCCTATCGATTTTGACCAACAGAGCTATGAGGGCAATGCCAAGGTTTATAAACCACAATTTTTAAAGGAAAATAATGCCTTGGTTAAAATGACGAGCAAACTTCTACAGCAAACTTCCATAGACCAATATGTGGGTGAGGAAAGATCATTATTGGCAAAACGTGCCAGAAGCGAGAAAAAAAGACTGCGCGGCCTGATGAATTGCATGAAGAACGATGTTATCTCCACCCCCGAAAAAGTGGAACAATTGCAAACAGACCTATTTGAATTTACGGGCGATGTAAACTTTAAAAGGGCAAATAATATGGGTGAAGTACTGCAAAGCGCACTCGATTTTGTTATCCGTAATTACACAAGCGAGAACCCATATATTTTAAGATAGAAATCGAATTATAATTTGCTTCTTTTAATTATTATCCCAAATCATTTGTTATGCGCGCATAGTATTTATTATCTTTAGCACAGAGTTGCTAATTATTAAAATCCGTCTTTATGAAAATTAAAAAAGTATTGGTTGCCAACCGTGGCGAAATAGCCATTCGCGTTTTGCGCGCCTGCGCCGAAATAAACCTACAAACGGTAGCCATTTACACCTTTGAAGACCGCTACTCGCAGCACCGATACAAGGCAGATGAATCTTACCAAATAGGCGATAACGACCAACCTTTAAAACCTTATTTAGACGGCAACGCAATTATAGCCTTGGCAAAATCCAAAAAGGTAGATGCCATACATCCTGGCTACGGATTTTTATCTGAAAACTCAGAATTTGCCCGAAACTGCGCAAAAAATGGTATCATTTTTATTGGGCCGGACCCAAAGGTTATGGATGCCTTGGGCGATAAAATTACTGCGAAGAAAATTGCTGAAAAATGCGAAGTCCCCGTAATAAGAAGCAACACAAAGAAACTTACATCGCTTAAAATTGCCCTTTCAGAAGCTGAAATTATAGGCTATCCAGTAATGTTGAAAGCTGCCTCTGGCGGTGGCGGGCGTGGTATGCGGATTTTAAGAAATGATGGCGATTTAAAAAATAATTTTGAATCGGCCCGCAGCGAATCGCTTAACGCTTTTGGCGACGATACCATGTTTCTCGAAAAATATGTGGAAGACCCCAAGCACTTAGAGGTTCAGATTGTAGCCGATAACCACGGCAATATTCGCCATTTGTTTGAACGCGATTGTTCGGTACAAAGACGGTACCAAAAAGTTGTAGAGGTTGCACCTTCCTTTAATGTTTCTGAAAAAGTTAAAAAATCCCTATATAAATACGCCATACAAATAGCCGAAGAAGTAAGCTACAATAATGTGGGGACGGTAGAATTCCTCGTAGATAGGGAAGACAATATTTTCTTTATTGAAGTAAACCCTCGCATACAGGTAGAGCACACCGTAACCGAAATGGTAACGGGAATTGACCTTATAAAAACCCAGATTTTTGTTGCTGGAGGCTACAAACTTTCAGATAAGCAGATAAAAATTTACGATCAGGACTCGCTGGCCACATATGGTTTTGCAATGCAGTGCCGCTTAACCACCGAAGATCCCGAAAATAATTTTACCCCTGATTATGGAACCATCACTACTTACCGCAGCGCATCAGGGATGGGCATCCGGCTGGATGCCGGAAGTATTTACCAATCGTATAGCGTTAGTCCGTTTTTCGATTCTTTGTTGGTAAAAGTTTCTTCCCACGGCCGTACGTTAGATGGGGCAGTTAGAAAAATGGTGCGCGCCTTAAAGGAATTCCGTATTAGAGGAGTAAAAACTAATATCCATTTTCTTCAAAATGTAATCCAGAATGAAACTTTTAGGGAAGGAAAAGCAACTGTTAATTTTATTGCGAACACGCCTTCATTATTCGATATAAAACTTCCGCAGGACCGTACTTCAAAAATCGTGAACTATTTAGGCGAGGTAATTGTAAACGGCAACCCGGACGTAAAGACTTTCGACAAAAATAAAATTTTCAGAACGCCTAAAATCCCCAAGTTTGAAGCGGAAAAAGATTTTCCGACAGGCACAAAAAACAGGCTTACTGAATTGGGTCCGGAAAAATTCTGTCTGTGGTTGAAGGAAGAAAAACAGATCCACTATACAGATACAACTTTTCGCGATGCGCACCAATCGTTACTTGCCACCCGTATGCGCAGTTACGATATGCTGCAGGTTGCTGAAAGTTTTGCGAAAAACCACCCAAACATCTTTAGTATTGAAATGTGGGGCGGGGCTACTTTTGATGTCTGCCTTCGGTTTTTGAATGAAAGTCCGTGGACGCGACTGCGCGAACTCCGCAAATTAATGCCGAATATACTGTTCCAAATGCTGCTTCGAGGCTCCAACGGTGTTGGTTATAAAGCTTATCCGGATAATTTAATAGAGAAGTTTATTGAAACTTCCTGGGAAAACGGAATAGATATTTTTAGGATTTTCGATTCGCTGAATTGGGTAAAAGCCATGGAACCCAGCATTAATTTCGTTCGGAATAAAACAGGCGGAATTGCCCAAGCGGCCATTAGCTACACCGGCGATCTACTTGACCCGAAGGAAACAAAATACACTTTAAAATACTACACCCAACTCGCCAAAGATCTTGAAAACGCCGGCGCGCATATGATTGCGATTAAAGATATGGCGGGTCTTTTAAAACCTTATGCCGCGACAGAACTTGTGGCAGCTTTAAAGGATACGGTTAAAATTCCGCTGCATTTGCATACGCACGATACTTCTTCCATTCAATCTGCTACATATTTAAAGGCGATTGAAGCGGGGGTTGATGTGGTAGATGTAGCATTGGGCGGACTTTCCGGACTTACCTCCCAGCCCAATTTCAATTCAATGGTAGAGATGATGCGCAATCAGCCGCGTGAAAATAAATTCGATATTACTAAACTGAACGAATTTTCAAATTATTGGGAAGATGTGCGCGAAAAATACTATCCGTTTGAATCTGGCTTAAAAGCCGGAACTGCGGAAGTATACCAGCATGAAATTCCTGGCGGGCAGTATTCAAACTTACGTCCACAATCTGAAGCGCTTGGTCTGGGCGATCGTTTTCACGAAGTTAAAAAAGTATATGCCCAGGTAAATGAAATGTTTGGGAACCTTGTAAAGGTTACCCCCAGCTCTAAAGTAGTGGGGGATATGGCAATTTTTATGGTAACCAACAATCTGACGCCACAGGATGTAATGGAACGCGGCGAAGATATTTCGTTTCCGGAATCGGTTATCAATTTCTTTAAGGGCGATTTGGGGCAACCGTTGGGCGGATTCCCAAAGGAACTTCAAAAAATAATTCTGAAAAACAACAAAGCGTACACCGATAGGCCCAATGCGCATTTGGAGCCTATCGATTTTGATGCCGAGTTTAAGGTATTCCGAAAAAAATTCCAGCAAGGGTTTACAAGGCCTATTGAATTGGAAGATTTCCTTTCGTATAGTTTATACCCGCGGGTTTTTGAGGCGGCACACGAAAAATATAAGCAATATGGAAATGTTGCCATTCTCGCCACCGAAAATTTCTTTTATGGCATGAAGCTACAGGAAGAAGCCATAATAGAATTGGAACCCGGAAAATCGATTATTGTAAAGCTGCTATCGGTAGGAATTCCGAATGATGATGGTATTCGCATTGTATTCTTTTCCGTTAACGGCGAAAACCGTTTTATTGAAGTAAAGGACAAGGCAATTAAAGTTGAAAAGGAAGTACACGCCAAGGTAGATCCACAAAACAGCAATCAATATGGCGCACCCTTGCAAGGAAGTTTGTATAAAATTTTGGTGAAAAAAGGTCAGGAAATCAAAAAGAACGACCACCTATTTATAATAGAAGCCATGAAAATGGAAAGTACCATTACGGCAAATAAGGCTGGAAAAGTAAAATCAATTTCCCTAAAACCGGGAACGATGGTAATGAAGGATGATTTGATTATTACTTTGGAATAAGGGGGAAATTGAATTTAAAATTGAAAATGAAAATGAAATCAATGCAATATGATTCATATTGTAGCAAATTAGGATGAAGATACTGCTCGAAAAGCTGCACATCTTTTCATCATCAAAAAAGTCTTTTTTCTTATGTCTTTTAGCGCAGCGGTCTTTCGTCTCGAACCGTGGCAATCTTTTGTCTTAAATTTTAATCTCACCCCTTGCTTTTCAAATAAATAACACTACATTTGCACCCCTCTTAGACAAAATACGTTTTGTTTTAAGATGAGAAAACAATGATTTATTAACAATTGACAAAAACTAAATGGATACATTAAGTTACAAAACAGTATCTGCCAATAAGGCAACCGTTGTAAAGGAATGGTTACTGGTAGATGCGGACGGGCAAACATTGGGTCGTCTTGCAAGCGAAGTTGCTAAATTACTTCGTGGTAAGCACAAACCAAGTTTCACCCCACACGTAGATTGCGGTGACAACGTAATTATTATTAATGCTAGTAACATTCAGCTTACTGGTAAAAAATGGGACGACAAAACGTACATTCGCCACACGGGTTACCCAGGTGGACAACGCAGCCTTACAGCTACAGAAATGTACAAAAAAGACCCTACAAGGCTTGTTGAAAAAGCTATTAAAGGAATGCTTCCTAAGAACAAATTGGGCGCGGAAATCTTCAGAAGCCTAAAGGTTTATGCAGATGCTAACCACGGTCAAGAAGCACAAAAACCTAGAGCTATTAACTTTAACGACAACAAGTAATGGAGACAATTCACAAAATAGGCAGAAGAAAAACCGCTGTTGCACGTGTGTACCTTAAAGAAGGTAAGGGAAACATTACCATCAACAAGCGTGAGTTTGAAAACTACTTTCCTACTGGAACACTTCAGTACAAAGTAAAACAACCTTTAGTACTTACAGAAAACGAAACTACTTTCGATATAACAGTAAACGTATTTGGTGGTGGTATTACAGGACAGGCTGAGGCCATTCGTCTTGCTATTTCACGCGCTATGTGTACGCTTAATGACGAAAACAGAGGCATCTTGAAACCAGAAGGTTTACTTACAAGAGACCCAAGAATGGTAGAGCGTAAGAAATTCGGACAGAAGAAAGCTCGTAAGAAATTCCAGTTCTCTAAACGATAAAAATTTAGTTATAAAGTTACTGAGTTATTTTACTCTTTTAAATAACTCAGTAACCTAATAACTTTTTACCCAAGTTCATATTCATTATTAATTAAAAAGCTGTTAACCGCCCAAGGCGGTGTTAGTTTAGCATCTAAACCAAATTCAATTTTCGAAGCGGTTGCTATCCTTTCACAGAACGTAAACTAAAACAAAAATGGCAAAAAAAGTAGAAGTAAAAGACTTACTTGAAGCTGGTGTGCACTTTGGCCACCTTACCCGCAAATGGAACCCAAACATGGCGCCGTATATCTATATGGAGCGCAACGGAATCCACATTATCAACCTATACAAAACTGCTGCAAAAATTAGCGAGGCTAGTGAAGCCTTAAAGAAAATTTCAGCAAGTGGCCGCAAAATCCTTTTTGTTGCGACCAAAAAACAAGCAAAAGACATTGTTGCCGAAAAAGCAAAGAATGCAAACATGCCTTACATCACTGAAAGATGGCCTGGCGGTATGCTTACCAACTTTGTAACTATCCGTAAAGCTGTTAAGAAAATGGCTTCTATTGATAGAATGAAGCAAGATGGTACTTTCATGACCCTTTCTAAGAAAGAGCGTTTGGCAGTAGATCGTCTTCGTGCAAAATTAGAAAAAAACTTAGGTTCTATTTCTGAAATGAGCCGTCTTCCTGCTGCACTTTTCATCGTAGATACAACTCGCGAGCACATTGCAGTTGCTGAAGCTTTGAAATTGAACATTCCAATCTTCGCAATGGTAGATACTAATAGTGACCCGCGCGTTATTGATTACGTAATTCCATCTAACGATGATGCTTCAAAATCTATTGAAAGCATTATGAGCTTTGTTTCTGAAGCTATCATTGAAGGACTTTCTGAAAGAAAATCTGGAAAAGATGAAGAAGAAGACGATGAAGAAGGAATGAGCAAAAAAGCAAAAGCCCCTCAAAAAGAGGCTAAGCCAGCAAAAGAAAAGGTTGAAGTTCCTTCAACTGACGAAGAAGACGTAAAAGATATGAAAGAGGCAAAAGAGCCTGTACGTCAGAAATCGAAAAAAGAAGTTCTTAACGAAGAAGAATAATAACCTTATTTTAAAATTTTAAAGTCGTTTGGTTCTTTTCTTTGTTGAAAATAAATTGAACGACTTTTTTAATATTAAACCTAAAAAAATTTATACCAATGGCAAAAATAACAGCCGCAGAAGTAAATAAACTTAGACAATCAACCGGAGCCGGAATGATGGACTGCAAAAACGCACTAGTTGAAGCAGACGGAAATATGGAAGAAGCAATCTCTATCCTTAGAAAAAAAGGACAGAAAATTGCCGAAAAAAGAGCCGACCGCGATTCTAGCGAAGGGGTTGCAACTGCAAAAGTAAACAGCGACAACACTAAAGGTGTGGCTATTTCATTAAACTGCGAAACAGACTTTGTTGCCAAAAACGACTCTTTTGTTGAAATGGCAAACAAAATGGCAGATATTGCCTTGAATACATCTTCAAAAGATGAATTCTTAGCTGCAGATTTTGACGGAATAACCGTTGCTGAAAAATTAACTGAGCAAACTGGTGTTATAGGCGAAAAAATTGAGATTGGTGGTTACGAAATTTTGGAAGCCCCTTTCGTTGGTTTTTACGTTCACGGTAACAAAATTGCTGCCTTAACAGGTCTTTCAAAGAATGTTGATAATGCTGATGAATTGGCAAAAGACGTTTCTATGCAAGTAGCCTCTATGGGTGCAACTACACTATCTTACAAAGATTTTGATGCTGATTTTGTAGCAAATGAAACTGAAGCAAGAATTGCAGTTATTGAAAAAGAGAATATCGAATTGGGCCGTTTGGGAAAAACGCTTAAAAATGTACCAAAATACATTTCAAGAGCACAGTTAACTCCTGAAATTTTAGCACAAGCCGAAGAAGATGCAAAAGCTGAATTAAAGGCTGAAGGTAAACCAGAGCAAATCTGGGATAAAATCCTTCCGGGTAAATTAGAGCGTTTCATTAGCGACAACACTACTCTTGACCACGAAAAGGCTTTACTTGACCAAAACTTTATTAAAGACGACAAAAAGAGCGTTGCCGATCACGTAAAAACCTTTGGCGATGTTGAAGTAGTTAGCTTTAAAAGAGTTTCTTTAGTTTAAGCTTTTAAGCATATTTTATAAAACCAAAAGAGGCTGATTAATTTCAGTCTCTTTTTTTGTGCCCATTGCAGAATAAAGCAAGAAATTATCGTGCAATAGCTCGCCGTTGTTTGGTTTAAAAAAGTTTGCACTTTTTGAAAGTACCGATACTACTTTTTTCAATTCCTTCCACCGCATCAATAATTTTCTTTATTTTTGCGCTGTAAAAATCTGCTATGCACTACAAAAGAATACTTTTAAAACTTTCGGGCGAAGCCTTAATGGGCGATCAACAATATGGAATAGATCCTGTTCGCCTTAAGGAATACGCCCAAGAAATTAAGCAGATTACCGAAATAGGTGTAGAAGTAGCCATCGTTATTGGCGGCGGAAACATTTTTAGAGGCCTATCTGGAGCCAGTAGCGGCATGGACCGTGTGCAAGGCGACCATATGGGGATGCTTGCAACTGTAATTAATGGCTTGGCATTACAGAGTGCCCTAGAAAATGAAGATGTGCCTACGCGTTTGCAAAGTGCCATCAATATTAATGAAGTTGCCGAACCTTTTATTCGCCGTAAGGCAATTCGCCATTTAGAAAAAGGGCGCGTTGTTATTTTTGGCGGGGGAACAGGAAATCCTTATTTTACCACAGATTCTGCGGCAGTTTTAAGAGCAATTGAAATAAGTGCCGACGTTATTTTGAAAGGAACCCGTGTAGATGGAATTTATACCAGCGACCCCGAAAAGGACAAACTGGCAACAAAATTCGATTTTATTAGTTTTGATGATGTGTTGCGCAAAGGCTTAAAAGTGATGGACACCACAGCTTTTACCCTAAGCCAGGAAAACGAATTGCCCATCATCGTTTTTGATATGAATACCAATGGCAATCTATTAAAGGTTGTTACCGGTGAAAAAATTGGAACAAAAGTGAATTTATAATTCCACAAACCCCAAAGAGGAAGGTGGATGGAAGGCTCGAAAAGTACAGAAAATTTTTACAAAATTATTCGTGCATTCGTGGTTGTAAATTTTGAATACTGAACACTATATACTGAATACTGAACACTAATTTTATGGAAGACGAAATAGATTTTATAATTGACGGTACACGCGAGGCAATGAGCAATGCGTTAAAGCATTTAGAGAAAGAATTTGTAAACATCCGCGCCGGAAAAGCCACTCCATCTATGGTGGGCAGTGTAATGGTAGATTATTACGGCAGCCCAACGCCATTAAGCCAAGTGGCAAATGTTAGCACCCCAGACGGGATGACCATTAGCATTCAACCTTGGGAGAAGGGGATGATTCCTGCAATTGAGCGTGGAATCCACCTAGCAAATATTGGCTTTAACCCAATGAACAATGGCGAAAGTGTAATTATTAGCGTGCCCCCTTTAACCGAAGAACGAAGAAGAGATTTGGCTAAGCAAGCAAAAGCTGCTGCCGAAGAAGCTAAAATTGGTGTGCGCAACGACCGTAAAAATGCAAATAACGAATTAAAAGGCTTGGAAATTTCCGAAGATTTAAAGAAAAGCTTGGAAGAAGATGTGCAGGAAATGACAGATACACACATCAAAAAAATTGATGAAATCCTGGCTAAAAAAGAAAAGGAAATAATGACCGTATAATACACGTTTCGTTAAACTATTTACAACAGAGCGGCTTTATAGCCGCTTTATTTTTACATTTAACCCGCTAATAACCATCCCCTACCAATGCGAAAAATCCTTATTCTTCTTTTTTGTGGTGTTTCTTTCTTTGCTACTGCACAGAAACCGGCGGTACAAACGGGCAATGATACAATTTCTGGCATTGAAGATAAAAAAGACCACCCCCTTTCCTCTGGATACTATCCCATTGGTTTTTTCGATATTGATTTAAAAACACTGATTAAGCTGAACAATTACGAAGGCTTACGCGTGGGAATCGGTGGTCTTACAAACGATAAACTTTTTGAGGACTATAAATTGGGCGGGTATTATGCCTATGGGTTTAAAGATAAAACATCAAAATTTAGCCTTGGCGGAAGTGCACGGGTAGATAGGGAGAAAAAAGCTTGGGTCAGCTTGTATTATGCAGACGACGTTAAGGAAATTGGCGCCTTCGATTATTTAACCGATGCCCGTGTGTATTCCATTTTTGAACCGCGGCTTGTAAATATTACCCAGTTTTATAAATACAGAAAATGGTTTGCTAATATAGCCGGCGAGCTTTCCCCTAAATTTTTGGGCGAGTTAAGGATAGAACACAGCAATGTGGAAAATATTGAAAATTATTATTTTATACACAACGCCGTACCTTATGCAGATTACCAATTGGCGGAGGCTACAGTTTCGGTGCGTATAAGCCCAAAAACCAATTTCTTCACCAATGAAGATGGAACCAAGGAATATTTTGATGGTTTTCCGAAAATTAGCGCACAGATAACAAAGGGATTCAAAGATGTTGTGGGAAGCGATTTTAACTACACCAAATTTGGTTTGAAACTGGATTATTTTATAAAGCGAACAGATTTATCTTCCACAAACATTCTTTTGGAAGGCTCGTTGGCAACTGGCGATGTGCCATTAACCCATTTGTTTCATTCCTTCCCTAACCAACCAACAAAAGACGAAGTACTGCAGCGATTTTCCGTTGCGGGTGTGCAGAGTTTTGAAACCATGTATTTTGGGGAGTTTTTCTCAGATAAGTTAACGACCCTTCAAATTAAGCACAGCTTGCGCAGATTCGATCTTGCAGAAAAATGGAAACCGGAATTGGTGCTAATAACGCGCCACGCTTTGGGCGACATGGATAATATTGAAAATCATTTTGGAGTGCCTTTTAATACTCTAGACAAATTGTATAACGAGACGGGTTTTGAAGTAAATAAAATTCTTTTCGGCTTTGGATTAAGCGGCGCTTACCGTTACGGTTATTATAACCTCCCAAAGTTCTCAGATAATATTTCTTTTAAGTTTACTTTTTATTTGGAGATATAAACGTATAAAAGTTTTCAAACCTTTCACCCTTTCAAAATACCCCCCAAAATAAATCCCCTACTTATCGCAAATACTTACCTTTGCTAATTATTTAAAAAATTGCTTTGAACAAACTTTTTAGCATCGGATTTTGGAGCTGGGTTGCCCGTTTTATACTACGGAACCGTACCTGGATTTTAATTGTTATCGCAGCCATAACGGTCCTGCTTGCCCTGCAGTGGAAAAACATGCGCTTCACTTATACCGAGGCCAATCTTTTGCCGGATGACCACCCAGTGAATTTGGAATACGATCAATTTCTGTCGCATTTTGGCGAAGAGGGCAATCTAATCGTAATGGGTGTAAAAGATTCTTCCGTCTTTACCCCCGAAAAATTTAAGGCTTGGAACCAACTTTCAAAAAATATTGGGAAATTCAACGAAGTAGAGTTAACGCTTTCCGTTGGCAATCTTCAAAAGCTTGAAAAGAAAACCGATACCACCGGTTTTGAACTGGTACCTTTTATAAAAGATTCGGTTTTTACTGAAGCAAGCCTTGCCGAATACAAAGATGAACTTTTCAATAAGCTGCCATTTTATGATGGTTTAATTTACAGTCCAGACAAGCAGAGTATACGTTCCGCTATTTATCTTAAAAAAGATATAGTAAACACCCCCGCGAGAAAGGATTTTGTGATGGACGACCTCATTCCGTTAATTGAGGAATTTGAGAACAATACCGGCATTAACGTATATACTTCAGGAATGCCGTACATCCGCACCCTGAATTCGCAGAATATTATAGACGAAATTGGGTTGTTTCTTGGCGCGGCGCTGCTTGTTACTTCCCTTATATTTTTCTTCTTCTTCCGTTCGTGGCGCGCCACCTTTATATCCATGTTTACCGTAATTATTGGGGTAATGTGGTCTTTCGGAATTTTAGGACTTCTTCAATATGAAATTACGGTACTTACAGCCTTAATTCCCCCGCTGATCATTGTTATTGGTATCCCCAACTGTATTTTCCTTATCAATAAATACCAACAGGAAATAAAATTGCACGGCAACCAGGCAAAATCGTTGCAGCGGGTTATTACCAAAGTTGGGAATGCAACTTTAATGACCAACCTTACCACTGCTTCGGGTTTCGCCACTTTTATTTTGGTGAAAAGCGAACTGTTAAGCGAATTTGGTATAGTTGCTTCCATCAATATTGTAGCAATCTTTCTGCTAAGTTTATTGATAATCCCTATTGTTTACAGCTATATGGCGGTGCCAAAATATAAGCACCTAAAACACCTGAACAAAACGTGGATAAATGGCTTTGTAAATTGGATTGAGCGCATGGTGAAAGAGCGCCGTATTACCATTTATATTTCTACAGTTTTGCTACTTTGTGCCAGTATCATAGGCATTTACAACATAAAAATTTCAGGAAGCCTTATTGAAGATATGCCCAAAAACACAGGCTTCTTTGAAGACATCCGTTTCTTCGAAAAGGAATACGAAGGCATAATGCCTTTGGAAATAATGGTAGACACAAAAAAGAAAAAAGGCGTAATGAGCCTTTCTACCCTAAAGCGAATAGACGAATTACAAGACCACATAAAGGAAATACCGGAATTTGCGAAGCCTCTTTCGGTGGTGGAATTGGTGAAATATTCCAAACAAGCCTATTATAACGGCAATCCAGAATATTACCAATTGCCCAACAGCCAAGAGAAAAATTTTATTCTCAGCTACGCCAAAAGCAGCAATACAAATACAAATTTGTTGAACAGCTATGTAGACAGTACAGGGCAATTTGCGCGTATAACCACCTTTATGAAAGATACGGAGCCCGATAGGTTTAAACGCATCGAGGAAGATTTAAATAACGAAATTGCCAAGGTATTTCCAGCGGAACGCTACAATGTTTCGGTTACGGGAAAAGCTTTGGTTTTCCAAAAAGGGACGCACTATTTGGTGAACAATTTGATAATTTCGTTGTCGCTTGCCATATTTCTTATTGCCCTTTTTATGGCATGGATGTTCCGAAGCTTTAAAATGATTTTAATTTCATTGATCCCGAATTTGCTGCCATTAATTATTACTGCCGGGGTTATGGGGTTTGTAGGCGTTCCCATAAAACCTTCAACCATTTTGGTATTCAGTATTGCTTTCGGAATTTCGGTAGATGATACTATTCACTTCCTTGCAAAATACAGGCAGGAACTAATTGCGAATAACTGGAAAATCAAAAAATCGGTTTTTGCCGCCTTGCGCGAAACTGCGGTAAGTATGTTCTATACTTCCATCGTACTTTTCTTTGGGTTTTCGGTGTTTACAATTTCCAGTTTTGGAGGAACCGTAGCCTTGGGCGCTTTGGTTTCAATGACCTTGCTATTTGCAATGCTTTCAAACTTAATATTGTTGCCTACGCTATTACTTTCATTGGAAAGAAGTATTGCGAACAAAGAAACTATGAAGAAACCCGCAATAGAGATTTTAACCGATGAGGAAGAAGACGACCTCAATAAACAAGAGCATTAAAAGCGCGCTTAAAGCCGCTAAATGCGGTCTGAAATTTGATTCTTTTGCTTTTTTGGAATTTTATTTAAAAGTATATTTGCTCCCCTTAAATTAATACTATGCAATACAAAACAATAGTTGAATTATTGAAAAGCGAACCAGCCCACCACGAAATAACAGTGCGCGGTTGGGTGCGTTCTTTTAGAAGTAACAGATTCATTGCTTTAAACGATGGCTCAACAATTAATACGCTTCAGTGCGTAGTAGATTTTGAAAATTTTGACGACGAACTTCTTAGAAAAGTTACCGTTGGTGCCGCTATTGAAGTAAAAGGCGTGCTCGTTGAAAGCCAAGGCCAAGGACAAAATGTGGAAGTTAGCGTTTCAAAATTAACTGTTTTGGGCGAAGCCAATCCGGAAGATGTAAAACTTACCATTCTTTCGCCTAAACGCCATTCACTGGAAACCTTGCGCGAGCAGGCGCATTT
>CAXBDO010000010.1:0-18340 GCA_963974165.1 uncultured Aequorivita sp. | reverse complement strand
AAATTATTCTTTTATAATCCCTGTTTTTAACCGCCCTCAAGAAGTGAGGGAACTATTGGAAAGTTTTATTTGTTTGGATTTTCCGAATGATTTCGAAATTGTAATCGTAGAAGACGGGTCTACTGAAACTTCTGAAAATGTAGTAAAAGAATTCTCTGAAAAACTTTCCATCTCCTATTATTTTAAACCTAATTCTGGTCCTGGCGATTCGCGCAATTATGGAATGAAACGCGCCAAGGGCAATTATTTTATAATTCTCGATTCAGATTGTTTGTTGCCTCCACAGTATTTAAGTGTGGTTGATGAATTTCTGCAAAATTCCTATTTTCATTGTTATGGCGGGGCAGATGGCGCCCATCAAAGTTTTACGCCCTTACAAAAGGCCATAAATTACACAATGACTTCGTTCTTAACTACCGGTGGAATTCGCGGCAATATAAAAAGTGTAAATAAGTTTGAGCCCAGAAGTTTTAATATGGGGATTTCAAAAGAAGCTTTTCTTCAAACTGGCGGATATTCAAAAATTCATCCAGGAGAAGACCCAGATCTTTCCCAGCGTTTGTTAAAGGCTGGTTTCGCTACAACATTTTTACCGAATGCTTTCGTTTATCACAAACGAAGAATTTCTTGGGGCAAATTTTATTTGCAGGTTAAAAAATTCGGGCTTGTGCGGCCAATTTTAAATAAATGGCATCCATCTGCAGCTAAAATTACTTTTTGGTTTCCTACGCTTTTTGTGTTTTTCGTATTGTTTTCGGTACTGTTTGCCATTTTTGGCTCCTCATATTTTATAATGCCTCTATTTATTTATCTAGTATTGATTTTTATAGATGCTTCTATTAAAAATAGCAGTCTATATATTGGCCTGCTTTCCTTAAAAGCTGTTTTCGTGCAGTTTTTCGGCTATGGAATTTCATTTTTGAAATCAACGGTGCTTATAAACTTTCTAAATAAAGATCCACAGAAACAATTTCCCTTTTTATTTTTTAAGTAATTTTATTGACGATCAATTCATAAAGCTATGACAAAGGGGTTCTTTAAGAAAAATAATAATTTGAAAATTAAACGTTTTCTTTTTTTCCTGTTTATAGCCGCTGTTTTTTGGGTGTTAACAAAGTTCAGCCGGGAGTTTACTACCTCTATGGTTGCCAAGATCGAGTACGAAAATATTCCCGAAACTACAGCTTTGGCCGAAAAAAACCTGCGAAAAATCACGTTCGATCTTACGGCAAATGGATTTGAAATTCTATTCTATAAATTTAAAAAACCTACTATTGAAATTCCTGTAGGTGAATTTTATAACAACGAAAAAGAGTCATTTACAATTTCAAAAAATGAATTGACCCGTATGGTAGCCTCTAACTTCAACAGAAATTTGGCTATTAAAAACCTTTCTGTAGAAGAATTAAATGTGGTTTTGGATCCTATAGTTCTGAAGAAAGTACGGGTAGTGCCAAAGGTAAAATTTAGTTTTAAGGATGGTTTTAAGCCTGTGGATAGTATTAAAGTAAAACCAGATTCTATCCTTATTTCTGGGCCTTCGGGCACGCTCAAAAAAATTAAAACAATTTCTACGGAAGAAATTGTTTTGGAGAATATTGAAGGCGATATTTCAAAAGAGGTAAATGTAATAACCAATATTCGCGAAATTGCTTCCATAAAGCCGAATAAGGTAAAGGTAAGTTTAAAGGTTGCCGAATTTTCGCAGGGGCAATTTACCTTGCCGGTAGAGGTAATAAATTTACCGCCCGATATGGAAATTAAATTGGTATCCACTACGGTTACCGTTTCTTATGATGTTTCGGTTAGTGATTTTACAAAGATTTCAAAAGAAAATTTTAGGGTAATTTGCGACTATTCAAAACGAAATAAGGCAGAAAATTTTATGTTGCCCACTTTGGAAAAGGTACCAGCGGGAATCAGAAATATCGTTTTCGAACCCAAGAAAATCGACTTTTTCGTTTTTAAATAATTTTCTAAAGCAGCTAAAATTTAAATTGATGAAAATAATAGGCTTGACCGGCGGAATTGGTAGCGGAAAAACTACCGTGGCCAACATGTTTGCCGACCTCGGCGTGCCTGTTTATATTGCAGATATTGAAGCAAAGAAACTTACAAATTCTTCAGCCTTAATTCGGGAAAAGCTAATTGGCCTTCTTGGAGAAGATGCCTATTTAGGCGGGGAATTAAACCGAAGCTATGTGGCAGATAAAATCTTTAACGATTCCCAATTATTGGAAGCCGTAAATAACATAATCCATCCCGCGGTGGCAACCCATTTTAAAAATTGGGCCGCTAATCAAAACGCTGATTATGTAATTAAAGAGGCGGCTATTCTTTTTGAAAACGGTGGTTACAAAAACTGTGATTCAGTAGTTTTGGTTACTGCGCCCAAGAGCACACGAATAAAACGCCTGCTAACGCGTGATAATAGTACTGAAGAAGAAATTGAACAGCGCATGAACAATCAATGGAGTGACCCTAAAAAACAAAAACTCGCAGATTTTATTATCGAAAATATAGATATGGAAACCACCGGAAAACGGGTGGCCGAAATACACAAATCCCTTCTTTCCTAAGCCCAAAATTCTTCAACATTTCATTTGTTAACATTTGGTTAAATGCATGAATCGCTAAATGTTAAAATCTTACTTTTGAATAATGAACAAAAAGCTATTCGTATTGCTTATAGCGCTCATGAGCCTCTCATTATTGGGGATAGTATTTGTTCAAGGATATTGGATAACAAATGCTTACCGCACAAAAGAGGAGCAATTTACCATTAATTCTAAGCAGGTACTGTTAGCAGTAGCACGAGAGATTCAATTAAGGGAGAACGAAACTTACTATGAGGTTTATAGTGAGTACGTAGACAGTATTCAGATACCCGATAATCAAAGTTTTACCGAGTTGGCCTACCGAATTCAAAATAGAACCACGAATGAAACTTTTATATTTACCGATGGTATTTTGGAACAGGATTACAAACTTTCTTCTGGGCTCTTTGATTCGGAAACCGACAGTATTCAATTCAGAAAATTAACAAGTAGGAAAACCAAAACAAAAATTTCTAAGGGATTAGATGGCGTTACCACCCCTGATACACATGTAGAATCTTTCTCTAGGATGAAAGATTATGAACGCAAACAGTTTGAAGATTTCGTTGGCCATGTAACCATGACCGTCCCAATTTATAAAAGAGTAAACGAGAAGGAGATTTCAGAATTAATTGCAAAGGAATTAAAAGAGCGCGGATTAAAATCTAATTTCGAGTTTGCTATTTTTAATAACAACCTAGAAACCAAGGTACGCTCCAAGAACTTTAAGTACAATAAAGGTAGCACCTACACCATACCTCTTTTTGTTAATGGTAATAATAACCGTTATGAGCTGTATGTAAGTCTATCTGAAAAGGAAAAACTTGTTGTAAATAGCATTTTGGGAATGGCTATTCTATCACTCGTTTTTACTGCAGTAATTATTTTGGCCTACGCAAGTGCAATTTCCCAGATTTATAAACAACGTCAAATTTCACAGATAAAGACTGACTTTATAAATAATATGACCCACGAGTTTAAAACTCCTATTGCCACTATTAATTTGGCTTTAGATTCCTTAAAAAACCCGAAGGTTAAAGATAATAGGGAATTCCTAGACAGATATTTGGGAATGATTAGGGATGAAAACAGAAGGATGAATGCCCAGGTTGAAAATGTTCTTAGAATTTCAAAACTTGAAAAAAATGAGCTGGACCAGCCAAAGGAGCGTTTGGATTTGCAAGATATAGTGGAAGATTCCATTTCGCATGTTAGCTTAATAGTTGAAGATAGGGGAGGTTACATTCACACGCATTATGGAGCGTTAAAGTCTACGGTGCTGGCAAATGAATCGCACCTTAGCAATGTAATTGTAAATATTCTGGACAATGCCATTAAGTATTCTGAAGACGAACCGAAGATTGATATTTATACAGAAAATGTAAAAAACAGCGTAATATTAAAAATACGCGACCAGGGAATGGGTATGAGTAAACCCGTTCAAAATAAAATATTTGAAAAATTTTATCGCGAACACACCGGCGATATTCACAATGTTAAGGGCCACGGTCTTGGACTTGCTTACGTAAAACGTATTTTGGACGATCACGATGCCGAAATATACGTGGAAAGCGAAAAAGGAAAAGGCAGTACCTTTATAATCAATTTACACTTAATATCTTAAATTATGGAAACAGAAAACAAAAAAATCCTACTTGTTGAAGACGATCCCCACTTTGGAACAGTTTTAAAAGATTATCTTGCTATGAACGACTATAACGTTACGCACGCCAAGAACGGGATGGAAGGTTTTGAGAAATTTAAAAAAGACGATTTCGATCTTTGTATACTAGATGTAATGATGCCGTATAAAGACGGCTTTACCCTAGCAAAAGAAATACGTGAAAAGAACGAAGATGTGCCAATTATCTTCCTTACTGCAAAGGCAATGAAGGAAGACGTGCTAAAAGGCTATAAAGTTGGTGCAGACGATTATCTTAATAAACCTTTCGACAGTGAGGTTTTATTAATGAAAATAAAAGCTATTATTCAAAGAAAAGCGACAGATTCTATTACAGATAGCAAACAATTTGAATTTGAAATAGGTAATTTCCACCTAAACTCCAAACTGCGCTTTTTAACTTACAATAAAGAAACTCCTATAAAATTGTCGCCAAAGGAAAACGAATTATTACGTTTGTTGGCACTTCATAAAAATGATTTAATGCCACGTGAACTGGCGCTAACCAAAATTTGGAGAGACGACAATTACTTCACTTCTAGAAGTATGGACGTATATATAGCGAAACTTCGAAAATACCTAAGTAAGGACGACGGTGTTGAAATTATAAACATCCACGGGGAAGGTTTCCGTTTGGTTGTGAAAAGCGAAGTAGACAATTAGTATTTTAAATTAAGATAAGTGTAAAAGAACGCCCGTTATTGGGCGTTTTTTTCTTTTATAAACTCAATAATAGTTGAAGGACCTGTTTTATAATCGAACCATGTTATGGCTTCATTTTTTTTGAACCAGGTATTTTGGCGTTTTGCAAATCGGCGCGTGTTTTTCTTTATTTCTGAAATAGCTTCATCCAAGGTTAAATTTCCTTCGAAATATTCAAATAACTCGCGATAGCCCACTGTTTGCAGGGCATTTTTGTCTTTATACGGAAATAGGGCTCGGGCTTCTTCTATCAAGCCTGAAGCAATCATATTATCTACCCGAAGATTTATACGCTCATAAATCGTTTCTCTTTCGGCCGTTAATCCAATAAAAAGTGTTTCAAAATTTCTTTGAACGCCCCCCTTATTTAAAAAAGAGGAATAGGGTTTTCCGGTTGCGCGGCAAATTTCCAAGGCGCGGATAAGTCGGTGGGGGTTGTTAATATCAACTTTAGTGAAATAGGCAGGATCTGCGTGCCGCAATTCCTGTTGAAGTTTTTCAATGCCCGTTTCACATAATTCAGAATTTAACCGGGCCCTAATATCAGGTGGTACTTCAGGAAAAACATCCAATCCTTTTACAACGGCATCTACATATAATCCGGAACCACCCACCATAACTGCCACTTTTTTAGACTTAAAATAATTGTCTAAAAATTCAATAGCATCGCCCTCAAAATCGCCAACGGAATATTCCTCAAAAATACTTTTGTTCTGAATAAAATGATGGGGTGCTGCCTGTAATTCTGCTTCGGAAGGAACTGCAGTGCCGATACTCATTTCCTTAAAAAACTGTCTGGAATCTGCCGATACAATTTCCGCAGAAAAAGTATTTGCAATTTCAATTGCCATTGCTGTTTTCCCAATTGCTGTTGGGCCTACAACGCAGATAAGCAAAGATTTTGCTGATAACATTTTGTCTAGGATTTATTTTTTAAATGCAATTCTTCGCCACATTTATGACAAAATTTGGCATCGTCCCTATGCTTTGGTTCGCCGCAGTTTCGGCAAGCTTGGGTGTTTACGTGTATCAAATTTTCAGGGTCCTTTCTAGCGTATTGGGCGCTTACAATACCCGTGGGGACGGCAATAACCCCATAACCCAAGATCATAATAAGTGACGCCAGAAATTGCCCGGCAGGTGTTAAAGGCGTAATATCGCCAAAGCCTACTGTTGTTAAGGTTACAATACACCAATAAACACTAATGGGAATATTGCTAAAGCCACTTGCTTCCCCTTCAATAAGATACATTAGGGTGCCGGCAATAACAGCAATAATAAGTACGGCAAAAATAAAAATAAATATTTTCGCCCTGCTCTCTACTAGCGCTTTCCTTAATTTGTTGCCTTCACCAACGTACCTGGCAATTTTTAAAATTCTAAAAACCCTTAATAAACGCATGGCCCTTACCGTAAGCAAATAGTTGCTGCCAACAAGAATAAAAGATAGGTATAAAGGAATAGTTGAAAGTAAATCTATAATACCATAAAAACTGAAAATGTAACTTTTTGGATTTTTAACGGTACTTATTCGAGCTATATATTCAATTGTAAAAAATATAGTTATTATCCATTCTATAACATAAAACAGTTGGTGGTATTGCATGTCTATAGAACTTACGCTTTCCAACATTACAATGACCACACTTAACAAAATCAGTATAAGCAAAACAATGTCAAACAACTTACCCATGGGCGTATCGGCCTCATAAATAATTTCATGAACTCTATGACGCCACGATTTTGTATTGGTTGGTTTCAACATCATTTATTTGATAACTTAAAAGTAAGCAACTTTAGCTTAATTAACTGTGTTGGTGGCAAGGTTTACAGTTTTCAATACCTTGTTTTTGCGTAAGTAATTTTGGATAATATGCTGTGCATCGCGATTGTTCTGCATAGGATTTATTATAGTTTTAAGGATTTCTGGATTTGTAATCTGATAATTCAAATTATAAAAACCATATCCTTTATATACCCCGTTTTCAATCAAAATAACCGAACGTTCCTCAATTTCTCGGCCTCGGTCTATTATTAGCATATTTTGGTTTTGGTAACTGTGTTTTTCCAAATAAGCAATTACCCGATTGTTATATTCTTCTATTGGTTCTTCATTTTTACAAGCCCCATAACATTCATTTATTGAATAATTAAAGCAAGGTTTGTCGCTTGTTTGAAGGCCCGTTAACTTTTGGCACAATTGGTTTTCATCCGTAATTTTAAAAAGCGCCGATTTTGCCTGCTGATAATTACTGAATGTAGTTATAGCCTTTTTGCTGGCGTCGTTCTTTTCAATCTTTAAATTGATATAGCCGTTTTCATCTTTAAAAGAAACAAGTTGGTGTGTAAAAAGGGTCTTGCGAAGCGCACGATTATAGATGGGTTTATTTTGTTTTACTTCTTCACATTCTTTTAAAAGGGCAATAAGTTCATTACCAGTTTTTTCGAACGTAACCGATTTCACTTCCAGCTGAATTTTTTTTGATTTCCGATTGTCGCTGGTAAAATGTTGCGTTAGGCGTTTTTTGATATTTCGGCTCTTGCCAATATAAATAATCTTCCCGGCATCGTTGCGCATATAATACACCCCAGTTTCTGAAGGGGCTTTTTCAATTATATCGACCAACTTTGGTTCAAGCTGTTGTTTCGGGTCTTTACGAAGGGTTTCCGTAATAATTTCCTTGGAAGTGTCCTTTGCCAGCAGTAATTTAAAAAGTGCCACAGTAGCCTTTGCATCGCCCTGTGCGCGGTGCCTATCGCTTAACGGAATGCCGAGGGCGCGTACTAGTTTTCCCAAACTGTACGAGGGCATATCTGGAATTAGTTTTTTGGCCAGCTCTACGGTGCACAAGGTTTCCTTTTCAAATTTATAGCCTAAACGGTCAAATTCGGTAGTAAGGATTCGATTGTCGAAAAGTGCATTGTGCGCAACCATAATGCAGCCATCGGTGATTTCGATAATGCGTTTGGCGACCTCATAAAATTTGGGCGCATGCCTCAACATTTCGTTATTGATGCCCGTAAGATTTACTACGAAGGGTTGAATTGGAATTTCAGGATTAACAAGACTCGAAAACTGGTCCACCACCTGGTGCCCGTCAAATTTGTAGATTGCAATTTCAGTTATGCCTTCTTCATTATATTTTCCGCCAGTGGTTTCTATATCTAAAATTGCGTACACCTTAAAAAGTTAAAAGTTAATGGGTTATAAGTTATTTTTGTTTTTTCTTGAGGAAGCTCTTAAAACAGTTTCCCTTTTTGGAATTAGGGAGTTTTTCGTTCTCCAAATATGGCGCTTCCCACCCGAACCATATTACTGCCGTTTTCAATTGCAATGTTGTAATCGCCACTCATCCCCATACTCAATATTTTTAGTTCGGTATGATCGGTTTTAAATTCATCAAAAATGTTTTTCAACTTTTGGAATTCTTCTGAAACCTGTTCCTTATCTTCAGTAAATGTTGCCATTCCCATCAACCCAGAGATTTTTACATTTTCAAGGTTTTTAATTTCTTCTGAAGATAGAAGAGATGTGGCATCAGCTTTATCCATTCCAAATTTACTATCCTCCTCTGCAATTTTTATTTGAAGCAAACAGGCAATGGTTCTATCATTCTTTTTTGCTTCTTTATTAATTTCCTTTAAAAGTTTAAAACTGTCTACCGCATGAATTAAGTGCACAAAGGGCGCCATATACTTTACCTTATTGCGCTGTACGTGACCAATCATATGCCAACGGATGTCTTTGGGCATTTCTTGCCATTTCGACTCCATTTCCTGAATTTTATTTTCACCAAAATCGCGCTGTCCTGCGTTGTAAGCTTCCATTAAATCGCTTACGGGCTTGGTTTTTGAAACTGCTATTAATGTAACATTTTCGGGCAGGTTGGATTTTAACTTTTCTAAATTCTGTTGTATCGTCATTTTCTCAATCTCTATTCTCAAAATTCATAAACGGTTACCCCGCTGCGTAATTTTGGTTCAATATAAGTGCTTTTTGGGGGCATTTTTAAACCTTCATCTGCAATCTGCTTCATTTCTTGGGTCGTAACCGCTACAAGGCCGAAGCCAACTGCAAATGCCCCGGAATCGACTACGGTTTTAACATAGGCCAAATCTTTTTTTCCGTGGGCATATTCTATGCGCTGGTCATTCCTTAGATCTTCAATGCCCAAAAGGGGTTTTAAAATTGTAACGTACAATATGTGCGCATCTAGCGCATCTAGGGCATTGTGAATCTCATATTTCGCCTTCCGAAGGTACAATGAATAAAATTCGCCATCCAAGTACATGCTAAAATGATGCGGCTTTGATGGTTTGTAATATTCCATTCCGCGATTTTCTATGCGGAAATGCTCATCAAGTTTAATCAAAAACTCTTCTTTTTTCAAGCCATTAAGATCTTTTACAAGTCTGTTGAATTCATAAATTTTTAAATCACTTTCAGGAATTAAAAAACTCATAAAGTAATTATATGGCTCCTCGCCGGTATGCTGCGGATTTTCTTCCTTTAAATCTTTTGCCAGCAAATAGGAAGATGCAGACCGATGATGGCCGTCCGCAATATATAAAGCAGGCATTTCACTATAAATATTTTGAATTTTCTGCAGTAAAGCGTCGTCATCAACATTCCACAAATAGTGCGTATCCCGATAGGTGGTGGTAAACTCATATTCCGCCCGGTTTTGCATAACCGCTTCAATTATGGTTTCCAATTCCGTATTATCCGGATAGGTTAGGAGCACAGCTTCGGCATTGAACCCGACTGTTTTTAAATATTCCTTAAAAATTATCTCGCGGAACTCCAGCGTATCTTCGTGTTTTTTTATAAGATCGTCTTCATAATCCTGTACGCTAGCTGCAGCAACAATACCGCTGAATTCAAGGCCATCGCGATTTACAATTTTATAAATATAAAATGAAGGATTCTCATCCTGAATAAAAATGCCGTCTTCCTTAAATTCCTGATACCGGTTCTTCACCAGGCCATATCGCTCTACCCCGGAAATTTCCTTTTGATATTTATATCCAGGATTAACAATGTGCAAAAACGAAAACGGATTATCCCGCAACCGCGATTCTACCTGAAGGGCAGTATAACTGTCGTATGACCGTGCTGCCAACAGGCTCACTTTGTCGCGCGTTGGGCGCACAGCTTTAAAAGGGATGATTTTCGCCATTTTAATTTTTGGTTCAGAAGACGGTGGCAAGAAGCTGCGTGTCTTTAAATTATTTTAAAAACATTTTAGAAACAACCTCTGCCTTTCGGTTTTCGCTGTAATCGTAAAAACCTTCGCCGCTTTTTGCGCCCAATTTTCCGGCCATAACCATATTCACCAATAATGGGCAAGGGGCATATTTAGGATTTTTAAAACCATCGTACATTACATTTAAAATAGACAGGCAAATATCCAGACCAATAAAATCTGCCAAGGCAAGCGGGCCCATGGGGTGCGCCATACCAAGCATCATAACTGTATCTATTTCCTTCACGCCGGCAACGCCATTATAAAGCGTTTCAACCGCCTCATTAATCATGGGCATTAAAATTCTGTTTGCCACAAAACCTGGGTAATCGTTTACTTCAACAGGAACTTTGTTAAGGTCCTTTGAAAGCGATTCTACGGTTTTAAAAGTCTCTTCGGAAGTGCTGTAACCCTTAATGATTTCAACCAATTTCATAATTGGAACAGGGTTCATAAAATGCATTCCTATTACCTTTTCTGGGCGGGAAGTAACCGCTGCAATCTGTGTAATGGAAATTGATGAAGTATTGCTCGCCAAAATTGTATTGGCTGGACAAAACTTATCTAAATCGCGGAATATTTTCAATTTTAGATCTACGTGTTCCGTTGCCGCTTCCACTACAAGATCGGTAGTTTTTACGCCTTCCTCTAGTTTGGTAAAGGTTGAAATATTACCAAGCGTGCGACTTTTATCGTCTTCAAAAATCTTTTCCTTGGCCACCATTCTATCAAGATTTTGGGTAATGGTTGCCATTCCTTTATCTAACGATGCTTGCGAAAGATCGATTAAATTTACCTTGAAATCAAATTGCGCAAAGGTGTGGGCTATTCCGTTACCCATTGTGCCTGCGCCTATTACTGCTATATTCTTCATTATTAAGATGTGTATTTTTAGATTTTAATATTTTGTGTCAAGAGAATTATACTCCCGCAAATTGTAAAGGACTTATATCGTTTTAAAATTTTCAATGATCAACATCGCAACCCTTAATGCTTCTGTGCCCTGCCGAAGTGAAACCTCAGGGGTTCTATCGGCTTTAATAGCTTCATAAAAACTTTCCAGTTCATCCAAGATGGCATTATTGGGCTCAATTTTAGGATTTTCGAAGTATATCTGTTTTTTAATTCCTTCAGCATTGGTGAGCACCATTGCAAAATCGTCCAGCGTTTCAGGTGCGTTTTTCATTTTAACCACTTCGCATTTCTTCTCCAAAAAATCTACCGAAATGTATGCGTCACGCTGAAAGAACCGTGCTTTACGCATATTCTTAAGGGAAATTCGGCTTGCGGTTAGGTTTGCCACACAGCCATTCTCAAATTCAATTCGGGCATTGGCAATATCGGGAGTTTCGCTAATAACTGAAACGCCACTGGCGCTTACGGTTTTCACCGAACTTTTTACCACACTTAAAATGGCATCTATATCGTGGATCATTAAATCTAAAACCACAGAAACATCGGTACCGCGAGGGTTAAACTCGGCCAACCTATGTGTTTCAATAAACATTGGATTATCTATCTTGTCTTTAATGGCCTGAAACGCAGGATTGAAACGTTCTACCTGCCCAACTTGGCCCCGGACGTTTTTGGATTTCGCCAAATCGCGAATCTGCTCGGCTTCGGCAACGGTTTGGGAGATTGGTTTTTCAATAAAAAGATGTTTTCCGGCATTAATTACCATTTGGGCGCATTCAAAATGTTTGCTAGTGGGAGTAACCACTACAACCATTTCGCTGGCATCTATAAGACTTTCCATAGAAGGGAAGCTTTTATAACCGAATTCAGATTCTATTTTTTCCGAATTTTCCTTACTGGCATCATAGAAACCCACAAGATCATATTTTGTGGACTGTTGCAGCAATTTTAAGTGTATTTTTCCTAAGTGCCCAGCACCAAGAACTCCCGCTTTTAGCATTTACGTGTGTTTTTAGCAAATGTAAGGGTTTCGGTACAAAGTTTAAAAGTTTATGGGTTTAGAGTTTGCAACTTATAATTACTTATTTGCCCAATTCTAAATTGTGCTTTGAGAACAAATTTGGTTACTTTGTGCATCCAAACATTTAGAAATTGAAAGATACATTTACCCACCAAGGAATGCGTAAAAAATTAGTGGAAACCCTTAAAAAGAAAGGGATTGCCGATGCTGGCGTTTTGCAGGCAATAGGTAAAATTCCGCGGCATCTTTTTATGGATTCTGGATTTTTGGGGCATGCTTATGTAGACAAGGCATTTCCTATAGCTGCAGACCAAACCATTTCGCAGCCATATACTGTTGCGCGCCAAACCGAATTGCTGCAGGTTAAAAAAGGCGATAAAATTCTTGAAATAGGAACGGGCAGTGGTTACCAAGCAGCAGTGCTTTTGGAAGTGGGCGCAAAGCTTTACACCATTGAAAGGCAAAATGAACTTTTTAAAAAGACGAAACTATTCCTTCCTAAATTGGGTTACAAACCAAAACGTATGATTTTTGGCGATGGCTACATTGGGTTGGAAGAAGAGGCGCCCTTCGACGGAATTATTGTTACAGCTGGCGCGCCATATGTTCCAAATCCGTTATTGGCGCAATTGAAAATTGGGGGAAAATTGGTTATTCCCGTAGGGGAAAATGTGCAAACCATGACGGTCTTTACCCGCAAATCTGACACTCAATTTGAGAAGGAAGAGTATGGCGAGTTTAGATTTGTGCCTCTATTGGAAGACAAGAACTAACAGTTTAGATAAAATACTTCATTGTCTTGGTTATCAGCATCTTTAATGTTTGTAATTGGAATAAATCCATGTTGTTTTAGTAGTGCTTTTGAAGGAATATTCCTATAATCTGTGTAAGCTAATATGCATTTAAAACCGCATTCAACAATGCCAAAATTCAAAACTTCTTTTAGGGCCTCGCCCATAATTCCTTTGTTCTGAAATGCAGGATCGAGGCCATAACCCACTTCCGCCGTTTTTCTATCTACCGAAAAATTCCAAAGACAAATCGAACCGATTAAGATGTCCGAATCCTTAGTTGTAATACCCCAGCTAACAGATTTGTTGGCAATGAATTCTTTGGAAATATTTTGAAGGTGTTCAATCGTCATTTCAATTGTTTGGGGCGGACGCTTTATAAATTTATTGATCTCTTTATCAGAACGGAAGAAATGAACCCTGTCCAAATCAGAAATTAATATTTCCCGAAGGCAGAGGCGCTCGGTTTTAAGGTTTGGATAGGATTTTTTCATATTCTCAGTGTTTTTGGTTTATTTCGGCTGCTATTTCTGCCAACTTGTGGAGGGGAACCTTCAAAACAGAAGCTAATTGTTGGTCTCCAGATGTAAATAATAGAATTCCCAAATTTGTCTTTTCTTCTTCTATTGGAATTACCCTTACTTCCAGCTCTTTGGACGAAATCACACTTTTGCCATCCCTAAAATATCGGAAATCAGCTTCATAAATGATAGTATCTTTTTCTATGGTTATTATTTCACGACCGAAAGTATTCCATAATATCAAACGAAGCATATAAAAGCCAATTCCCCAGAAAAAAAGAAAGGCGAGAAAAATGCCAATATGCGGTCCTTTCCGTTCGAACATAATAGACATTGTTGCAGCTATCGGGATGAGAAAGCATATCAATAAAATTACAATTAATGTTATTCTGATTGCCAAAGGACTTTTCGAACTCTTAATAATAACCTGATTTTCCTTAATTGTAATTTGATTGTTTTCCATCTTTTAATTTTTCTGTCAAACGGCTTTTGAACCAATTCTTAAGCTTCGATTAGGGCCTATATTAATCTCGTCTATTTGTTTAAATAATGGGAGTTATATATTTTTATTTTAAGTAATTACGTTGTTTTTAAGAAGTAGGCAGCTATCTTTTTCAGACGTAACAAATTACAATTTTAATAACCTTAAAATTTCAGAAAAATCTTAATTTATGTGAATAGTATTATCATTTTATAATCCAAATAAATCTAAAAACTTCAATCCGAAAATGAAGGCTCCGTCGCTATTACCATTGTAATAAGAACGAACATAATCAATTCGTAAAAGTCTAAATTTTCCGAATCCAAGATTGTCTATTCCAATGGAAAATTCAGAATAAGGTCTGCGGTTTTCGGTGCTTAAAAAATGGGCACCCGCCACTAAATTGAGATTTAACTGATTAATTCCGGGGATTTTCCCTAAAATCCATCCACGAAAATCGTGTTCCAAATGTCCTTCAAAATAACTTTGGTTGGTACTGAAATCATAATAAGGCATTACGTTAAAAACCTCCGTATAATTGGCCGTAGTGCCAATGCGCGTTTGGTTTCCGTTGAAATGTTTGTAATCTATAAAAGACATGCCGTCGCTATCTATAAATGTACCTGCTTTCAAGTTGAAGTAAAATTCTCCTTTATTGCCGATGGAGATGGATTGGTTTAAACCAGCTTCAACTTGGGTGTAGTTATAATTTGCCTGAGTAATTCCCGTACCGTTTTCTATGAAAAGGTTGAGTTCTGGATATTTTGAATCGCCCACGTTAAACTTCATATCGGGGCTAGAAAAGTATTTTTGCGCAAAGTTAATGCGTGCCCTTAGCTTACTTTTTATGATGTTGTGTTCATTAATTGCCGAGGTATTAAAATCATTTGGCACCAACGGGTTATTGCTGGTATAACTTACATCATCAAAGGGAATAATTACATAATCGGTATTGTTAAAAAGCGGCTTTCTGTTTTCATAACTGGCTGTAGCAAATAGATGAAAACCATTAAAAACTTCCTGGCTGTACCCAATACGTCCAAAGTTTAATTCATACAGCTTCATATAATTCCGTTCAAAGAATAAGGTTGCTATGGTATTTACCAGTGGAGAAATAGGCTCCGAATCATTAAACTGGGTTACTTTACTCCCCCCGGAGAGTGCGAGCCGTAGCTTGTTCTTCCAATTGAAATTTCTAAGCACATTGGCGGTAAAACGCAATCTATCATCCGCAATTCCATAATTCGCGCGTATGGCTGCCTCAATGGTGTTTGTACGGTTGTCATCATACCATTTGTTATATGTTATGCCCGCGGTGGTGTTCCAGCCTTGAACGGTATTGAAATTGATTTTCCGAAGCGGGCCATCATAGCCGAGTGTCCATTTTTCATAAGAGTTTTTATAAGAATATCCGGAAAGCAAGCTGAGCGCGCTAAATTTATTGGTCTTGGCGTCCAAGGAATCTAAATATGATTTTGAATGTCTTAATATTTGTAGACTATCTTTTTTGATGTAGTCTTTTAACTCTTCGTCTGTAAGCGGCACGGGGCGGCTTCCCTTCCAAAAAATACTGTCTTTTTTATTGGCTTCTGGTTTAAAGGAAAGTACTTCATTCGTAAAAGATTTTTTTGTGAATTGGGGTTTAAAATTGTAATTGCTGTATACCGCTATAAACCCGCCTTCGCCCTTCATTCCCATAAACCCAAAACCGAAATCGATAGTTTGTGAAATTTTGATCCAGAAACCGTATTCCGGGTCATACTTAAAATTCTGTTTCACCAATAAATTACTTACAAATGGCACCTGAATGGCCGCGCCGGTAGTAGAGAGTTCCGTGCCATAGAGTTGCCAATCGTCTTCAACAATGTATATATAGCCTTGCCAGATCCTGTCGTTCGGGCGTTTAGGAATTACTTTAATTTTATTGATAAGCTTTGGACCTTCGTAAAAAACACCGTCCAGTTTATAATCATAATATCCCAAAGCGCTGTTGCCAATAGGTGAAACCAAGGCCGCGTTTAATTCAATAGTATTTTCATAAAACGAAAAATTGGCGCTTTGCGCACTATTAAAACTGAACCCATTATCATTGCCGCTTACTTTACTGGCAATAATTTTTTCGGTGAATTTATCCGGTTTTTGAAAGGCAATTTCAGAAATCGTTTCAGATAGATAAATGATGCCTGTACGCGTAGAATCTAGCATTCCGTCGAAATCGCCCACTTCTTGGCCCATTATTTTTTCGGGTACATCCTTTACTTTCCAAAGTCCGCGCGAATAAAAATCGGCGGTGTATTCGCTTAATTTTTCAAGATTTTTCTTTCGGTTCGCAATTGTTTCCCGGATTATACGATAGGCGGGATCTTCCGAAGTATTAACGATTACCTCATCCAGGCTCGTAGATTCCTCTTCTAGGGAAACATTTAAAATAAATGGAAATGAACTGGGCGAAACGGTTTTTATCAAAGTTTTATAGCCCAAAAATTGGAAGATAATTTGATGTTCCCCATTTTCTGAAATTTGCAACGCGTAATTCCCGTCGTCGTTTGTAGTTGTGCCGATGTAAGTATTTTGAAGATAGATATTTACATAGGGCAGGGGCTGACCGTTGGTATCGGTTACTTTTCCTACTACTTGGGCTGTAATGTTTGCCGAAAGAAATATAAAGAGAAGAAAGGGTAATTTGGTATGCATTCAATATTTTGAATAAAGATTAGTCTATCGCAAAATACTAAATAAAAGCAGTGAAAATTGAATTCGGAGACAATTCCGAGCGAAGCTTAGGCTTTTATCAATAACAAGAACTTTTAGGAAATAGAAAGGACTAATTATTGAATGCCTTTTTAATTCGGCTAAGCTGCTTTTTTGAATCGCGTTCCTTTATAACTTCGCGTTTGTCGTATTCTTTTTTTCCGCGGCAAAGGGCGATGTCTATTTTCGCAAGGCCTTTACTATTGGTAAAAAGCACCAGCGGGATAATTGTTAAACCGCTATTTTTTACTTCTTTTTCCAGCTTTTTGAGTTCGCTTCGGTTTAATAGCAGCTTGCGTTCACTTTTGGGCGCATGGCTAAAATGGGTGGCGTGGCTGTATTCCTGAACCGTCATATTTATAACGAAAAGTTCGCTATTGCTGAATTCGCAGAAACTTTCGGCGATGGAAGCTTTTCCTTCGCGAATGGCTTTAATTTCGGTGCCTCGAAGCACTATACCGGCAGTAAAAGTGTCTAGAATTTCATATTCAAACCTTGCCTTCCTGTTTTTTATTTTAACGCTTTTCTGAATTGCCATAGCTGCAAAAATAGAATGAATAATGAAGAAAGTATAATTTAAAATATAAAATCATATACTCATTCTACCGTAATGGTCTCTACTTTCCTGTTATTGCCGTTGATAGTTACCTTATAAAGGGTTGAGTTGTCGTTATCGTCCATATCCTTAAATTTTTCTTCGCCCAGCAATTTGTTTACCAATCGTGGGGTGGTGTTGCTATGGCCGGCTATAATAATAGTTTTGCCATCGCTCATTTTTAAAAATTCTTCAGAATATAATGTATTGGGGTCGTAACGCTTGGGCGACACTGCTTTTTGCTGCGCTATAAGTGAAATGGTCTGTTTAGTGCGTACGTATTTAGTTATATAGATTTCATCAATTTTTATGGGCTCAAAATAAGTTGCCCATCGTTTGGCGCGCATCATTCCATCTATATTTAAGCTTGGGTCCTGGTCTTGTGGGTTGGTAACTACCTTTTCGGCGTGGCGCAGCAGATAAAAAGTGGCTTTATAATCGGTAGGCGTATTGGTTATACTATTATCTTCCTTTGAATTATTTGAATTATTTTCTTTTTGCTCGCCGCAGAAAGTAAAAAATGGCACTATAAGTAATAATAGAATAAAATGCTTCATAGAATTGATTTTAAAATAACAGTTTTTAAGACTCCTTAGCAAAGTTATAACTAAATATGTTCAACCTTTAATATTTCATTATTAATAATGGATGAGTTGCTGTTGTAAATTTATATTTCGAAAAAAATTAATAGAATTAACTTAAAACTAAAAGCTATGAACGAAGATCAATTTAAAGGAAAATGGAACCAAGTAAAAGGTAAATTCAAACAGCAATATGCCGACCTTACCGATGACGACCTGACGTATGCCGAAGGAAAATCTGACGAATTACTTGGGCGCCTTCAAGAAAAAACAGGAAAAACCAAGGAAGAGTTGAAAGACCAGATAGACAAGTGGTAGTTTTATCTAAACTTTAATTACCGCTTTATTTGAAGCCGGACCCATCAAGATCTCAACATATGAATTCTTGATGGGTCTTTTTTTATGAAATAATTATAAAACATCTTTAAGGATTAAGATTTCTTTTAAAGTCAAATACA
>CAXBDO010000009.1:0-18791 GCA_963974165.1 uncultured Aequorivita sp. | reverse complement strand
TAGCTTCCTTCTTGGTAAAACGTACTTCCAAGGAAAAAACTGTTTTCATTTTTGATGAGCCCACAACTGGGCTTCACTTTCACGATATTAAAAAACTGTTAGCTTCATTTTATGCTTTATTGGATAAAGGACATACAGTTATTGTTGTTGAACACAACCTCGATTTAATTAAATGTGCAGATTATATTATTGATCTTGGCCCTGAAGGTGGAGAAAACGGCGGAATAGTAGTTGCCGAAGGCACTCCGGAGGAAGTTGTAAAGAACAAAAAATCATTTACAGCTGAATATTTAAGCGAAAAATTATAACAAGGCATCTAATTTTTTGGCACATTAATTGAAACCAATTAGATATTAAGTTTTTGGTTGGTTAGTTTTAAAAATCCGTTGAAGTAGTAAGATACTTTAGCGGATTTTTTTTGCTAGTAAATTTAACAGCACCATATAATCACCCTATTCCTAAAACTCCCTCTGGTTATCAACTCTTTAACACTTTGGCACGGTCGTTGGTTATTTGTTGGCGTACTCAGCTTTCCAAAAAACTATAGCAAGTACGAACCTTTTAAATTTTAGAATTATGAAAAAGCTAGCATTTATTTTCAGTATCCTTTTTATAGGATCTTTCGCAAATGCAACTTCCCTTGAAACCGACAACAACCTAAAAAGAGGTTATGATGGCAAAGCCTTCATTTTTGTAGAGGGAGATGTAGAATTCTCCGTTTTCCCAGATGGGCAATTCGATTTTGTTTATGTAGGTCCGCAAAACGGATCTGAAGTTACTATTAGTACGCCCAATATGAATGTTAGTTTTAATTCGGGTTATGATTATGACACCTATGTTCAATACGACGATTATGGGGCGGTAATTCAAGTAGAGAGCGTGCCCATTTATTACGATGAATTTGGCCGAATTATTCAAGCCGGAAATGTAGACATTCGTTACAATAACAGACGCTTAGTACGTGTGGGCGGATTGAATGTACATTATAACAACTATGGGCATTATTCACATTATACAGGCGTAATAAACGTTTACAATCCATATTATGTTTATCGTCCGTGGCACGTGTACTATGCCCCACCTATTTATTCCCATTGTATTGTTTACGATCAGCCCTACCGTAGATATTATACTCCAGTAAGATATAGCTATCACGAGCATATAGTTTACTACAAGAAAAAACATAAAGTGAAATACCATAACGGCCGAAGGGATTTTTACCGCCCAGGTAGCTATGTGTACGATAAAAATGGTCGCGCTTCAAAAAATAGAAGCTATGATCCGAATAGAAAGAATACAATGATTGCCACCAGCAATACGCGATCTAATAATTCTGTAAGAAATAGCAATAGCCGAAACGATAGTCAGCTTAGAAATAGCAGCTCACGCAACAATAATCAAGTGCGAAACAACGATGCCCGCAATAACAATGAAGTGCGTAGAAATACGAGCTCCAATAACACGAACACCCGTAACGAAACGGTAACCAGAAATAGCAGCACCAATAGCAAAGGAGCTACAAATTCGGTAAGAAACCAGCGCAGCACTAAGGATTATTCAGGCAATACTGCTAACAGAAATAGTTCAGTTAATAGAAGTGAAAGAAATACTGCGGTAAAAAATTCACGAAACGATGTAAATGAACGCTCAAACGATGCGCGAAATGTTACCAAAAATAAATCTGTTCAGCGGGAATCGCGCACCCAAAGCCGTAATAACGGGAATACATACGAAACAAGAACGCAGAACCAGTCTGTTAAAAGAGATTCGGGAAGCCGTAATACAGTAAAACAATCCAATACTTCATCAAGAAAAAGTTCAAAATCGAGCACTTCTAATGAAAATTCCTCAAGAGGCTCCAGCTCTCGCGGCGGACGTGGATAGAAAATAGTTTTTTGGTTGGTTGAAAACCTTCGTGATTCGCCCTTGGCGGAGATCGGAGGTTTTTTTATTTAAATAGATTAAATGTCTTGAATTATCGTTGCCATCCGTTCGGTAAGGGCTTTTCTGCTGTATTTTTCAATTCCTTCCGAAGCAACGGATAAATTACCATCTTTAAAATTTTCATATAAATGCAAAACTTCAGCTTTCAATTCATCATCGCTCCAATAACCGAAAAATTTTCCGGAATTAGTTTCAGAAATAACATCCTCTATATCACTTTCCTTGGGTCCCAGCGCAATAATTGGGCGTTTTGCCGCTAAGTACTCAAAAAGCTTTCCGGGAATAATGGCGCGTGTTTCTGCGCTGTTGATTTCGACTAAAAGCAACACTTGGCTTTGGTGCTGTAACTTTAAAGCATCTGAATGCGCAACGTAACCTAAAAAAACACAGTTTTCCAAAAGCTGGAAATTTTCTAGACTGTCTTTTACTTCATCGTTTACTGCACCCGCAAACTTCAATAATAAATCATCTTTAAACTCAGGGTTTTCTATGCAGATTGTTGAAAGCACTTTCCATAATACTTCAGGATTGCGCTCGCTGAGCAATGAACCTATATGCGAAATGGAAAATTGGGAATCAATTTTAAAATTTATTTTTTCGGTAACATCGTAGCCATTGGTAATTACCTCAATTGGCGTTTCGGTAATCATTTCAAATTCCCTTTTGGTAGTTGGACTGGTTACGGTTATAAGATCGGCAGTTTTTAAAACTGCAGCCTCCAATTCCTTATGTTTCCGGGCAGATGCTTTATTTAGTCGAAGCGATTTATGATAGTGGATTGTTGTCCACGGATCGCGAAAATCTGCAATCCATTTTATATTTAATTCGTTTTGAAGTTGCATCCCAATTAAATGCAGGCTATGCGGCGGACCGGTGGTAATTATAACATCTACGGGATTTTGTGAAATATATTCTGAAAGAAATTTTACCGAAGGCTTTACCCAGCCCACCCGAGCATCTGGTATAAAAAAGTTGCCGCGCACGTAAAGCATAAGTTTTTCTACAGCCGAAACATCCTTTTTCGAAATTATTCCGCTGCTCATCTTTTTGGTTTTCTTTTTTGAAAACACCTTTGCGAAACGATAGGGTTCGTTAATTGGCTGTTTTAATATTTCAATATTGTCGGGAATATCAGAAGAGAAATTTTTATCAATCAACGGATAATTTGGATTGTCGGGCGCGTAAACTATGGGTTCTATTCCATAGGCCCTAAAATATTTTACAAATTTCAACCAACGTTGAACACCCGGACCGCCTGCTGGAGGCCAATAATATGTTATAATTAGGGCGCGCTTCATCTAGTTCTTTTCTTCTTTTTTCCGAAAGGCAAAATATACGCCACTCAAAAGAATTAAAAGAAAAATGATCGAGCTTATTAAGGAAATCGTGCTTCCGGTCTGGATTATTTTTGGTTCAAATTTAAATTCTATTTTATTGTTTCCGGGTGGAATTACCATAGCGCGCAAAACATAATTGGCGCGGAAATACTCCGCAGGTTTTCCATTTATATACGCATTCCAGCCTTTTGGATAATAGACTTCGGAAAACACAACTAATTGGTCAGTTTTAGTGGAAGCCTCATAAACCAAATGATTGGGTTGATAGCTGAAAAGCTCTATGGATGACAGGGTATCTCGTTGTATATTTTGCGTAGGGATTTTTGAAAGAAATTCTTTATTTACAACTGCGGTAACCTTGGTATTCAAACTGTCCAAAAGCCGAATTTCCTCGTTGGCATTTTCCGCTGGAAGTACATTTTCAACAAACCAAGCATCGCCGTTTGCATACGGATTACGTTGTGCCACTGCGCCCCCATTTTTGTTCTGAACAATAATGTAGCGCACATTCATCATATTTAAAATACCAATATCGCCCTGGCTAATATAGTATTCAAATAAATCCTGCATACGGCCCGGTTTTGCAGCGTGGTAGCCGCCCAGAGCATTGTGGAAGTAACTTGCACGCCCACTGTTAAATGCATTAGTTGAGGCATCATAAACACGGAAATGGCCATCGTCTTCCAAAATCTGAATATCTGCCCCATTTTTTTGAAAAGGCTCATCAACCAATTTTGCCTGAACAAATACCAAAACACAAAGTGCGGTAATGGCAAAACCTTTTTTTATACTTCCTTTTATAAAGAACCAGAGCACAGCTGCTGTTAAAAGCACAAATATTAAGGAGCGTGTAGCATCAGAGGTAAAAAGTGCCATTCTATCTTCGCGAATTGCTTCTAAAAATGGCAAGCCCATTTCATCTCTAAAATAACTATCGTAAGGCCCCGCAAAATCGAAAAGTGTTGACTTAAATAAAATGAAGATTAAAGTTAATCCGCCAACAATTCCGGTAGCCCATAATAAGGCCTTTTTTCTTTCCTCTTCCCTTTCAAATTTATTGAAAAACTGATGTAGCCCAACAATAGCGAGGATTGGAAGAATTAGTTCAATGATAACCTGTATAGATGAAACTGCGCGGAACTTATTGTAAAGCGGCACATAATCTATAAAGAATTCGGTTAAGCCGCTGAAGTTTTTCCCCCAGGAAAGTAATAGCGTTAAAATAAATCCGGCAACAATCCACCATTTTAGCCTTCCACGAACTAAAAACAGCGCCAAAACTGCAAGAAAAATAATAATTGCCCCAATATATGCCGGTGCACCCACAAAAGATTGGTCGCCCCAATACATAGGAATCTGGTTTAAAACCTGATTTGCTTCCTGCGAAGAAGCGCCCATGCGCATTAAGCTTTCAACAGTTTTTGAATCTTTTGGAAATGCTTCAGTAGAACTTCCACCCATAAAACGGGGGATAAAAAGATTAAAACTTTCCAGTATTCCGTAGCTGTATTCTGTTATATAATCAAAGTCGAGCCCAGTTTTATTGTCTTTAGGCGTGTTGTCGGCATGTACGGTTAATTCCGTTTTTCCACGGGTGGAAGTATCTGCGTATTCCTTTGTAGCTAAAATGTTTGTAGCGTTTAATCCTATTGAAATTATAACGGCTACCAACATTACTCCTATTGCCTTAAAATAATGGGGCAACATTTGCTTTTTATAGGCATCAATTAAATACGCTACGCCTATAATTGCAATTAAAAGCAGTAAATAATAGGTCATTTGAAAGTGGTTGGCCACCAATTCCAAAGCCATTGAAAGTGTCAATAGAATAAAACCCCAAAGATACTTTCCTCTAAAAGTTAGAAAGATACCGCTTAAAACAAATGGCATATAGGCAATTGCATGGGCCTTTGCATTATGCCCAACACCTAAAATTATAATTAAGTAGGTGGAAAAACCAAAAGCCAAAGCTCCTAAAAATGCGAGTTTATAATCTACTTTCAATACTAAAAACAGAATGTACATTCCTATAAAATAAAGGAATAGATAATCTGCCGGCCGAGGCAGGAATCGAATGGCAAGATCGAGTTGCTTTATGTAATTATTTGGATATTTTGCGCCTAACTGATAGGTGGGCATTCCTCCAAAAGCCGCATCGGTCCAATAGGTTTCTTCACCTGTGGCAGCCCTAAAATCGTTTTGTTGTTTTGCCATTCCAGTGTACTGCACAATATCGCTCTGGAATATTTTCTTCCCCTGCAAAACAGGATTGAAATAAGCCAGGGCGGCAACTATAAACAAAACAAATACAACTAAATGGGGAAGAAATTTTTTATAGTTGGGGTACATATTACAGCGTATGGATTTGAGATGGGGAAATTAGGGATTTTTTTTTAAAGCACGAACCCGTACTGAAGTAAACAAAAACCACAACAATTTGATGCACGACCCATATATTCTCAAAAAGTTGTGACTCAAACTATCGTGCTTCTAAAAGTCTTTCTTATTCTACCTCTTCATATTCCACATATTCCCCAACTTTTTTGTTGGATCTGGAAGTGGCGTTCGGTTTTTTATCTATTGTAATACTTCCCTCTGGGTCTTGGCGAGGATTGGTGGCGGGGTTATTTCCAAAAAATTGCTCGAATTGTTGTCCGGCTTTTTTTGAAATATACCGCATTAGGTAAGGAGTTGCGAGCCTAATTAGAAACTTAAGCGCGAAATATACCAGAAGAACGATTAAAATCGTTTTTAGGAATGTCATCATAGCTGTGAAAATCTGTTCAAAAATAAGGATTGATCCAGAAAAAGACGAATGTTCTCTATTAAATAAATGGTAAAATCTTATATCTTTGAACTAAACCAACTATTCCATGAACATCAAAATCCCCTTCCTCCTACTGTTCAGTTTTTTAACCGTTTCCAGCGTTACCGCCCAATATACCGAAATGATAAATACGAACCGCCCTGGGGGTTCGCAAGGGGCATTCTCTGTAGGTACAAATGTTATTAGGATAGAAACAGGTTTCAATTATGGCAAAGAGGAACACTCCCTGCTAAAAACTGAAACTACCGGTTCATCTATAGATTATACGGTACATTACGGTTTTTTTAACGAACGCTTGGAGGTTAGCCTTATAGGGGAGTTTCAGTCTAACAATGTTACCGATAACCGTTCTGCTGTTACTAGGGAATATAAACTTTCGAATTTTAAAAGCAATACCATTGGCGCGAAGTATTTGTTGTACGATCCCTACCGAAAGCGCGATCTGGCTGGGCCAAATTTATACAGTTGGAAGAAAAACAATAAAATACAATGGGAAGATTTAATTCCAGCAATTTCAGTTTACGCCGGCGCCAATTTTGATTTTGCCGATAATCCCTTTACGCCCGAGCCGGAAGGGGTGATAAGCCCAAAAGTGGTACTTGCCACACAAAACAATTTTATTGGTGGATGGGTTTTTGTAACCAATATTATTGTAGACCGTGTAACAACCGAGTTTCCTACCTATGGTTATATTGTTACATTAACACATGCTACAAACCGTTATTTTTCGATATTTGTTGAAAACCAAGGATTTAAAAGCGATTTTTATGCAGACCAATTGCTACGAGGCGGTGCCGCAGCATTGATAAATGACGATTTTCAGGTAGATCTTTCGCTCACCTATAGTTTAAAAGACACACCTTCTAAATTTTATGGCCGCGTTGGGGTCGCATATCGTTTTGATATGCACGACACAGATGAGTATTTGGAAGACGATGCCAATCAAAAAGAAAAGGAGAAAAAAGCCAAAAATAAGAACGTCAGGAAGAATTAGATCTAGACGATAACGGCAAATAGCATTTTATATGATTACTGTTAAACAAATTACTTCAAAAAGTGATCTAAATAAGTTTGTCACTTTTCCTTTTAAGCTCTATATGGAATCGAAATATTGGGTGCCGCCCCTTATTAAAGATGAAATGGAGACTTTGGACCGCAAAAAAAACCCAGTCTTCAAAAATGCGGATGCATGGTATTACTTAGCGTATAAAAATGAAAAAATAGTTGGCCGAATTGCGGTTATCTTGAATCATTTGGAAGTAAACGAACAAGGAAAGAAAAAGATCCGTTTTGGCTGGATGGATATGGTAGATGATATTGAAGTCACCAAAGCCTTGCTGGAAAAAGCTTATGAAAAAGGTCGCGAACATAATTTGGAATACGCCGAAGGTCCTGTAGGTTTCAGCAATATGGAAAAGGCGGGTATCCTTACCATGGGTTTTGGGGAAATGAATACCATGATTACTTGGTACCACTACCCCTATTATGCCCAACATTTGGAAAAATTAGGTTTTGAAAAACAGGCCACCTGGGTTGAATACAGACTAAAAATTCCGGATACTATTTTTGAAAAGGTTGCAAAATTTTCAAAGATTGTCCGGGAACGCTATAGGCTTTCTGTAATTCGATTTAAGGATAAAAAGGAAATTTTGCCTTATGTAGACGAAATGTTTGGGCTGCTGAATAAAACATACAATACGTTGCAGACCTTTGTTCCCATTCAGCAATATCAAATAGATTATTATAAGGAGAAGTATTTCAACTTTATACATCCAGATTATATTTGCTGCATTAAGGATGAAACAGGAAAACTTATTGCTTTTTCAATTGTAATGCCTTCTTTTTCCATTGCATTGAAGAAAGCGAATGGAAAATTATTTCCATTGGGTTGGACGCATATTTTAAAAGCACAGAAAAAGAATGATACTGCTGCTTTTTATTTAATAGGAATTGATCCCGAATATCAAGGCAAAGGTGTTACCGCCATTATATTTGAGGAAATGCAGAATCTCTTTAATTCAAAAGGAATCCATACCGTTGAAACTAATCCGGAACTAAAAGAAAACACGGCAGTGCAGTTGCTTTGGAAGGATTACAATCCTATGCAACATAAGGAGCGGAGTACTTTTAGAATAGATATCTAACAAAAAATCCACCTTCAAAATGGTGGATTTTTTTTATATTATGAATCGTGACAACGTATGTTGAGATTACTGCTTTCGCAGGAATTATTCACCCATTGCCGCTGCAACTGCTGCGGAAAGGCGCTTGTAAGTTCCATTCTCCAATCTTTCTCGAATAGACGAAAAAGCTTCCAATGTAACTTCAATATCTTCCATTGTATGTGAAGCGGTTGGTATCATTCTTAAAAGAATCAATCCTTTCGGAATAACTGGATAAACAACGATAGAGCAGAAAATTCCGTGGTTTTCACGTAAATCTTTTACCAACGCCATTGCTTCCGGAATGCTTCCTTTTAAATATACTGGGGTTACACAACTTTGGGTTGTACCAATATCAAAGCCTCGTTTTTTAAGTCCACCTTGTAATGCGTTTACATTTTCCCAAAGTTTTTCCTTAATTTCTGGCATCGTTCTTAACATATCCAAACGCTTCAACGCTCCTTCTACCAAAACCATTTGTAGCGATTTAGCAAACATTTGAGAACGCAGGTTGTATTTTAGGTAATTCATTATCTCTTCATCACCTGCAATAAAGGCACCGGTACTCGCCATAGATTTTGCGAAAGTTGCAAAATAAACGTCTATACCATCCTGCACTCCCTGCTCCTCGCCTGCTCCGGCACCAGTTTTACCAAGCGTTCCAAAACCATGGGCATCATCTACAAAAAAGCGGAAGTTATATTTTTCCTTAAGGGCAATAATTTCTTTTAATTTCCCTTGTTCACCGCGCATTCCGAATACACCTTCAGAAATAAGCAGGATTCCACCGCCGGTTTTTTCAGCAACCTTAGTGGCGCGCTGTAGGTTTTTTTCGATACTTTCCATATCGTTGTGCTTATATGTAAAGCGTTGGCCTAAGTGAAGGCGAACCCCATCTATAATACAAGCATGGGCGTCTACATCATAAACAATAACATCATCTTTTGAAACCAGGGCATCTATGGTTGAAACCATTCCTTGGTAGCCAAAATTTAAAAGATAAGCCGCTTCCTTATTTACAAATTCAGCAAGTTCGCGCTGAAGTTGCTCGTGAAGATCGGTATGGCCACTCATCATTCGGGCACCCATTGGGTAAGCAGAGCCCCATTTAGCTGCGGCTTCAGCATCTACCTTTCTAACTTCGGGATGGTTTGCAAGGCCTAAATAATCGTTGATGCTCCAAGTAATTACTTCTTTACCCTTGAACATCATTCGGTTAGAAATTGGACCTTCCAATTTAGGGAATACAAAATAGCCTTCCGCCTGCTCAGCCCATTTTCCTAACGGACCCTTATCTTTATATATTTTCGCGAATAAATCTTTCATTAAAATTTTTGTTAAAAATGTGCGACAAAATTAATTAAATATTATTTAGATTCTAGATTTTAGTCGTGAGATTTTAGATAATCCCAATGCAATTACGTAGGCGCCCGAATAATCGCGCGCCTAAGGCTCTAATTTATTTAAATAAAAAACCGATTGACGAAGCAATCGGTTTTAAAAATCGTAAATATAAATTTTTCAATCTAAAATTATTTCACGTATTCTATTTGATGTATCTCTGCGGTTTCAGAATCGAAAAAACCTTGTTGGTTCATCCATTCGTCATTATAAATTTTGCTCATATAACGCGAACCGTGATCTGGAAATATTACAACTATATTGCTATCCTCATTAAATTCACCTTCTTCTTCTAATTGTTTTAAACCCTGCATTGCAGCCCCGCTGGTGTAACCAACAAAAAGGCCTTCCGTTTTTGCAAGCTCCCGTGCAGTATGCGCGCTACTTTCATCGGTAACTTTTTCAAACTTGTCTATTATATTGAAATCGGTAGCCGTTGGAATTAAATTTTTACCCAGACCTTCTATGCGGTACGGATAAATTTCATTTGCGTCAAATTCCTTTGTTTCGTGGTATTTCTGAAGTACAGAACCGTAAGCATCTATCCCAATAACCCTAATTTCAGGATTTTGTTCCTTTAAAAAGCGTGCGGTTCCGGAAATAGTGCCCCCTGTTCCACTACAGGCTATTAAATGAGTTATCTTACCGGCGGTCTGTTCCCAAATTTCTGGGCCAGTGGTTAGGTAGTGGGCATCAATATTCAATTCATTAAAATATTGATTTATGTAAACTGATCCTTTTATTTCGCTGTGAAGTCTTTTTGCTACTTCGTAATACGATCGTGGATCGTCTGCACTAACGTGTGCCGGACACACATAAACTTTGGCGCCCATTGTCTTCAGCATATCTATTTTATCTGCCGATGACTTAGAGCTTACTGCTAAAATGCAATCATAACCTTTTATGATGCTAACCATTGCAATACTAAAACCAGTGTTACCACTTGTGGTTTCTATAATGGTGTCGCCTGGTTTAAGAATTCCTTTTCTTTCGGCTTCTTCAATAATGTAAAGTGCAATTCTGTCTTTGGTAGAATGCCCTGGGTTGAACGCTTCAACTTTTGCAAAGTAATTACCCTTCATATTGCGGGTAATTTTATTAAGCTTAATCAACGGTGTGTTGCCTATTAATTCCAACACATTATTGTGGGCTTTTATTTCTTCTTTCATAAAGAGGGAGTTCGTTATAAAAAATACTCAGCTCGAACTGAATTTTTCAACTCGACAAAGGTAAGGAAATATTTTTATTAGTCCTTAATTCCTTCCAAATCCAATAAAAACGCATAGTCCATAGCTACTTCCTTAAGGGCCTCAAACCTTCCGGAAGCACCGCCGTGCCCAGCATCCATGTTGGTTTGTAACAAGAGAATATTTTGGTCTGTTTTCATTTCCCTTAATTTTGCAACCCATTTTGCTGGTTCCCAATATTGTACTTGGCTATCGTGCAGCCCAGTGGTAACAAGCATATTTGGGTAGGCCTTGGCCGCTACATTATCATAGGGAGAATAACTTTTAATATAATTGTAATATTCAGGGTCATTGGGGTTTCCCCACTCGTCATATTCACCGGTGGTTAAAGGAATTGAATCGTCCAGCATAGTTGTAACTACATCTACAAAAGGAACCGAGGCAATTATCCCGTTGTATAATTCAGGAGCCATATTAACAATAGCGCCCATTAACAGTCCACCTGCCGAGCCGCCCGATGCATATAAATGTTTAGGGGAAGTGTAGCCCTGCGCAATCAAATATTTTGAAGCATCTATAAAATCTGTAAAAGTGTTTTTCTTTTTTAATAATTTTCCATCTTCATACCATTGCCTGCCCATATATTCGCCACCGCGAACATGTGCGATTGCGAAGATGAACCCACGATCCAAAAGACTTAAGCGTACGGTTGAAAAATATGGGTCTATAGTGGCGCCATAAGAGCCATACCCATATATAAGCAATGGATTGCTACCATCTTTTTTTATACCTTTTCTATAGATTACAGACATTGGTATTTTTGTGCCATCAGCGGCAGTAGCCCATAATCTCTCGGTTTCGTAATTATTTTTATCAAATTTTCCTCCCAAAACTTCAGTTTCCTTTAAAACTGTTTTCTCCTTGGTTTCCATATTGAAATCGATAACCGAAGCGGGGGTGTTTAACGAATTATACCCATAACGCAAAATTTTGGTGTCAAATTCCGGATTTTGGGTGGTAAAAGCGGTATAGGTTTCATTATCAAAAGGCAAATAGTAATCTTCACTTCCCTTCCATTTTTTAATGCGGATTTTGGTTAGGCCATTATTGCGTTCACTAATTACCAAATAACCTTTAAAAATATCGATATCCTCCAAAAGCACATCAGATCGGTGCTCAATCATATCTTCCCAATTTTCTTTGGAAGTTTTTCCTTCCGAGGTCTTCATTACCTTAAAGTTAAGGGCCTTGTCCTTATTGGTCAACACATACCAATTATTCCCGAAGTGTGAAATACTATACTCCAACCCCCTTTCACGTGGCTGAAAAATTTTAAATTGACCGGTGGGGTTATTGGCATTTAAAACCCTGTATTCAGAAGTAAGCGTGCTGTAAGATCCAATTACAATATATTTTCTGGATTTTGTTTTATACACATAAGTACCAAAAGTATCATCGCTTTCGGTATACACCAATTCGTCAGTAATTGGGTCTGAACCCAAGGTGTGGCGGTAAATTCTATCGGCACGCAGGGTTTTTTCATCCTTTCGGGTATAAAAAAGCGTTTTGTTATCGCTGCCCCAAGTGGCGCTACCCGTAGTTAATGGAATGCGCTCGGCATAGATTTCACCGGTTTCAAGATTTTTTATATAAATATCATATTTCCTACGGCTTAAAGTATCTACGCCAAAGGAGATAAGTTTGTTATCTTCGGAAACATTTAGCCCACTTAGATTATAATATGAATAGTCCTTAGCCATTTCATTTACATCGAAGAGAATTTCCTCAGCCGCATTCAAAGAGCCTTTTTTACGGGTATAAATTGGGTAATCCCTTCCCGTTTCATAGCGGGTTATGTAGTAATATCCATTCAATTTGTAGGGCACAGATTGGTCATCTTCCTTAATGCGGGCCTTCATCTCTTCAAATAGGTCTTCCTTAAATTTTTTGGTGTGCGCCGTAAGGGTATCGTAATAGGCATTTTCCTCGTTTAAATAAGCTATAACCTTTTCGTCTTCGGGGTTGTTGAGCCAATAGTAATCATCATTTCGAACATCGCCGTGCATTTCAAGTTTCTTTGAAATCTTTTCGGATTTTGGGGGTGTCATTTTCATAGTAGCTGTTGGAGTTTCCTGCGCGTGTATTGAAGCAGCAAAAATAAGGGAAGCAATTGAAAGTAAGGCGAATTTTTTCATCTGTATATTTAATTTGAAAACGTGGGTGATGCAGCCTCCAAGAATATATTTATGCAAATCTTGATTTTTGAGGGTAGACATTTCAATTATGTGGTTGTGGAATAGCGATACAAATTAGTAAATTTGCCGCAAACTTAAACTAAAAAGATATGTTTGGAGATTTAATGGGAATGATGGGCAAATTGAAAGAGACCCAAGAGAAAGTAGAAGCCACTAAAAAACGCTTGGATACTGTTTTAATTGATGAGGCTACTAGTGACGGATTATTAAAAATAACCCTTACCGCCAATAGAAAAATAAAAACCATTGAAATTGATGACAGCCTATTGGAAGATAAGGAACAATTGGAAGATTACCTTATACTTACCTTAAACAAGGCGATTGAAAAAGCGACAAACATCCACGAATCTGAAGTTGCCGCCGTTGCCAAGGAAGGAATGCCGAACATTCCCGGGTTGGATATGTTTAAGTAATCAATAGGCTTTTAATACCTTCAAAAATTCTTGGTGCATTTGGTCTGTGTAGTCCAAATGGGTTACGATGCGCAGTTTCCCCTGCCCCATAGCACTAATTTTGATGTTCTTCTGAAGAAGATCATTCATAAATTTTTCTTCGGAAATGGTTTCCGCAAGATAAAATATAACAATGTTTGTTTCGGTAGGCTCCACACTTTTAACATATGCCTGCTGTGATAAGGTTTCTGCAATTTCAGAAGCTTTTTGATGGTCTTCCTCCAGGCGTCCCAAATGATTATCTAAAGCATAAATGCCGGCAGCTGCCATAAAGCCAATTTGCCGCATTCCGCCTCCCAAAACTTTACGGACGCGCATGGCCTTTTTCATAATTTCCTTATTGCCCAGCAAAACACTGCCCATTGGCGTGCCCAAACCTTTGCTTAGGCAGACTGAAACAGTATCGAAAACTTTCCCGTAGGCTTTTGGATCTTCCTTTTTTGCAACTAAGGCATTCCAAATTCGCGCCCCGTCAAGATGAAGCCCAAGTCCGTGGGAATCGCAAACTGTTCTAATTTTTTCAATCTCTGAAAAATCATAACACGCGCCCCCGCCTTTATTTGTTGTATTCTCCAAACAAACCAAACTTGTAAGCGGACTGTGGTAAAAATCGGGAGGGTTAATGCTTTCTATAACTTGTGCGGCAGTAATCATACCTCGGTTACCATCTATTAACCTGCAGGAAACCCCACTATTAAAGGAAACTCCGCCCCCTTCATAATTATAAACGTGCGCCCATTTATCGGCAATTAATTGTTCGCCAGGCTGGGTGTGCATTTTTATTGCGGCCTGATTGGCCATACTTCCTGTAGGAAAAAACAGTGCCGCATCCATACCAAACATGGCTGCTAGTTTTTCTTCCAATTGATTGGCAGTTGGGTCTTCCTTATAAACATCATCACCTACTTCTGCATTAATAATAGCCTGCATCATTCCAGGCGTAGGTTTGGTAACGGTATCGCTTCTTAAATCTATTATCATTCTATTTTTTACATTTCTCTATAAAACTTTCCATTGTCCTCAAAGTTCTTCACCAACTCCGAAATTAAACCGTCCAGTTTTATCAATTTAAGCGAATTGTTATGCTCCGCGTTCACATTCTTATATTTAGATTCGTTCGTTAAATCAAATTCCCTGAATTTTTTATTGAAGGAAGTACCATCAAATACGAATTGATATTCCTTATGGCAAAATTCTACGCTCATATTGCCGAAGGCATTTTCATCTACCTGCTCCCCTTTATATGGCTTCACCTCGCCTGATTTTAAAGCCTGTTTATCTTCAATTGCTTTTTGAAAAATTTTACTCCGAACTAAGGTAATTGGCCTAAAGCTTCCACAATTGTCAAATTTTTGAAGCTTTAACACCTCTTCGCTTTCCTTCCAAAAGAGATAAACGGCGTAGTAAGGAGTACTGGAAGTACAAAGTTTTCCGTCGGGCAAATTAAAAATCATAACCTTCCCATCGCAATAATCTTTTCTATAAAAATATTCGGGATTTTGTTGCAGTTCCAGTTCCGCCAGTTTTTGGGAAACCAAAGAGTTTAAATAGGCTTCATCATTTTGCGAAAAACCCATCGTTGCCATAAGCAGGGCGAAAAGAAATAGTATTTTTTTCATAATAGATTCTTTTAATATTTTAATTCCTATTTAGAATGCAGATTCTAAGAAAGCATAAAATTAGCCGAAAAAATTATTCTTCTCACTAAGTTAATTCTATTTTTGTGTTCAAAATATGCTGGAGCCTCCTATCCACTATAATTAATTTGAATTTCTAATTGAATACCACCCGATTTTCGGAGCAAAAATATGACCACAACAGACCAAATTAAAGACCTTAAGGTGCGGCTAGATGCCTTGAGGCGCTATCTTTGACATTGCTGGCAAAAGTGTAGAAATAACCAACGACGAAGAAAAAACCTTCGATCCCAATTTTTGGAATAATCCACAGGAAGCCGAAGCTTTTATGAAAGAGCTTCGCACCAAAAAGAAATGGGTAACCGATTTTGAAACTGCCACCACCCTCACTGAGGAAGCCGAAATTTTATTGGAGTTTCAAAAAGCAGGTGAAGGCACTTCCGAACAGGTAGATGCTACTTTTGAAAAGGCAGAGGCTGCAATAGAAGCTATTGAATTCCGCAATATGTTAGGCGAAGAGGGCGACGATATGAGCGCCGTTCTGCAAATTACAGCAGGCGCCGGAGGTACTGAAAGTTGCGATTGGGCACAAATGTTAATGCGAATGTACTTAATGTGGGCGCAAAAAAATGGTTATAAGGTAAAAGAGCTGAACTTTCAAGCGGGTGATGTTGCGGGGGTAAAAACCGTTACTTTGGAAATTGAAGGCGAATTTGCCTTCGGGTGGCTAAAGAGTGAAAATGGCGTGCACCGATTGGTGCGCATCTCTCCATTTGACAGTAATGCCAAACGCCATACAAGTTTCGCCAGTGTTTATGTATATCCTCTGGTGGATGATACAATTGAAATAGACATAAATCCGGCCGATATTTCATGGGAATTTGCACGAAGTAGTGGCGCCGGCGGACAGAATGTAAATAAGGTTGAAACCAAAGCCATTCTTACCCACCACCCTTCCGGAATTGTTATTCATAACAGTGAAACGCGTAGCCAATTGGATAACCGTGAAAAGGCGATGCAAATGTTAAAATCGCAGCTATACGAAATAGAACTTCGCAAGCAACTCGCCCAACGTGCCGAGATTGAAAATAGCAAACTTGCTATTGAATGGGGCTCGCAGATTCGGAATTATGTTCTGCATCCTTATAAATTAGTGAAAGATGTACGTACAGCCCACGAAACCGGAAATACCGATGCTATGCTCGATGGTGAAATTGATGGTTTCTTAAAAGCGTATTTAATGATGACTGGGCAGAAGGAAAAATCGGACGAACTTTAAATGGAGTTTGCAGATTTGTAAAAAAACAAAGGGAACAAGATTAAAAAAATCTTCGTTCCCTTTGCAAATCATATTCCTTCAGTTGGCATTATCCTAATTTCGAAGTTTTACGGGTTTATTCTCAGCTGTTTTTAAAACTTAAGCACCCCGATATGATAGTTTTATAAATGTACAATAATTAATGTACTGAAGCCTAGTTATAGGCAAAATTTTAACAATCAACCTTTTAACTTTTTTTTCTGCCTATATAATCCATTCCTATAAACAACAGGAATAACAGTAAGAAAATGGCGGCAATATATTTTGCCGGTTCTAGCCCACCATTACCAATACCAATAAAACCAATTACTCCGAAGACAATTGCTAAAATTATATAGGTTGCTTTCCAATGAAGCATGAGGAGTGAAATTATAGATTAAACTCAATTCAATATTTAAATTTAATATATTTTTTTAACTTAATTTAACAAATTAGGCCTGAATTTTAACATATTATGTTAATTTTTATTTACTTCGAAATAATATTGGCTTTTAATATATTCTCCTTCAATAGTAAAGCCATCAACAAAAATTTCAAAAATCCCAGTAACGTCTGAGGTATAGAATGTAGTTTCAAAACCATCCTCAGCTAAATTAATAGTCGGTTGCCAAAGCAATTGCATCCGGTAATCTGGAATTCTCTTTAAATTATTCGCTTTATAGTCAGGAAAGAAATATTGCTTCTGGGACAAAGCAGGCATAATGCTCATTTCTTCTATAGATCCCACAGCAAGACTGGGCTTAAAATTTCCCGATTTAGTTTCAACCGCAATAATTCCGCTGAATATTTTTGATCCTAAACGATAGGGCTGAACAATAACTCGGATTGATTCTATTTCGCGCGCATTATAGTTTACCAATTCGGTATTGTCTTGAATTAGCATCCCATCCATCAACACCAGCGGATCAAGATTATTAAACTTTGCTATTCTGTTTGGGTCATAAGTATTATTAACCAAAAATCTTGTAGACGTCCCGGTTCCTCTGATCGCGGCTAGGGTAACTACTTCCGTAAAGGTTTCTTTTACGGTAGGAAACCGTGTATAATCATCCAAAAGAAAAACGGTTCCCAAGGAATCATAAAATGGGGCACTGCTTTTTGCTTTTATTACACTATCTTTTTTAAAATCGAAATAAGCGTTTTCTACCTGCAATTGCACACTGCGCTCCTGCAGCCAATTTTTTAATTCGGGCTGCAGTTTTAAATTATTAGAAGGTCCAACCTTGAGCGCGAGCTCTTTATTATTAATCAATAGTTTATAATTATTACGCTCCTTTTCCTCAGCATAAAGTTGGATTATACTATTTTCTGCATTGTAAGGTTCATCTACCGAGATAAAAAACCTGCCCGCTGCATTGGTTTTGGCTATTTTAAAAATATAATCTTCCCCAGGAATTGTTAGCGCCACTTCCCTATTTGCAGCTGGCGTTCCATCTAATTTTGAAAGCACCACACCAGAAATTATTTCGCCCCGTAGTTCGGGTAAATAAAATTGTTCTGAAGAATATGCTGTAGAAGCCTGTGCTATTTGCCCGGAAATTTCAATCGGATTTACTTTCCTTACCGATAGCGAATAATTTCCTTCAATTTTGATATCCATATTCTGCAGGCTTAAAGTAACTTTTTCGCGCAACCCATATGTATCTTTATCCAATTGGATTTTAATGGTATTTGTAGCTACATTTTTATTAAGTGCATTGAACACACTTTCCTTTGCCGGTTTTAATTCCACCGTGTTGACCATGTCTTTAGCATCCTTACTTTTCACAAAAGTATTTACCACATAAATATTTTTTTCCGCAAAGGCATCATTTATATTATTCTTAGAAAAGTTTGTATAAGCAATCAATTTATAAATGCCTGTATTTAAATTTGAAGGAATAAAAAAGTCGCCGCTGGCAGAACCATTTTCCACTTTCAATTTATGGTTGAATACAACAGAGTCATTGGCGTTCCGTAGGGAAACATAAAGCAGTTTACTTAGGTCGCTTTTTTTATTTGAAGCATTTAAACTGTAAGCTTTATACTGAAGCAGCTCCCCTGCAAGTAATATATTAGAGGTAACCGACAGATGAACGGTTTCCTTCGGAAAAACGCTAATATCCTGCGATACTTCGTTTTTGGGAATCTGCGCCGTGGCCATCATTCCACAAAAAATAAATACTATAAAATTTAAATTTTTTACCATAATCAATCTTCCCAAAAATCTGGTCTTACATTCGATGAAAAATAGGTGCAAACGCTGCACTCGGGCTGCACGATTCTGTATAT
>CAXBDO010000008.1:0-18920 GCA_963974165.1 uncultured Aequorivita sp. | reverse complement strand
CTTTACACTGCCGCCCGGGTTTTGCCCTTCCAGTTTTAAAAGCAAAGTTATATTCGGGTTGGTGACTAAGGTGTTGGATTTAATTAAAGGGGTATTCCCAATAAAATCGACTATGGTTTTATACATTGGATGCAGTTTTAATTTTAACCTGATTGGTGTTGGACACAATGGATCCTGGCGCTATTGAACTAGTAATCCACGTGTTTCCGCCCACTATACTATTGGCGCCAATTGTTGTTTCTCCACCCAAAATAGTGGCGTTGGCATAGATAACTACATTTTCCTCAACCGTGGGGTGCCGTTTTATGTTCCGCAAATTTCTGGCCACAGAGAGGGCGCCCAATGTAACGCCCTGATATATTTTCACATTATTTTTAATTACCGTTGTTTCACCTATAACTGTACCCGTTGCGTGGTCCAAGAAAAAATATTCTCCAATCTGCGCGCCAGGATTAATATCGGCACCCGTAATATGGTGAGCGTATTCACTCATCAGTCGAGGCACTAAAGGCATTCCTACTTTATAAAATTCGTGGCTTAACCTATAAATTACAATTGCAAAAAAGCCTGGATACGATAGGTAAATTTCTTCTATTGAATTTGCCGCCGGATCGCTTTTTAGAAATGCTTCCGCGTCCTTATTCAATTTCTCGAGTATCTCTGGAAGTTTTTTAAGGTACGATTCCCACAGTCTTTTACAGGGTTTTGTAGGTTCCCAACAGGCAATTTCTGCCAATTCCTCGAAACGGGTTTCTAATATTTCTAGATTTTTTGAAACGGAAGTTTCCGAATCGAATAGCGTATAAAACAAAAGATCTGTAAACTCTTCGGTCTTTACTTTCAACCTATATTTGAGATTGGGATTTTCTTTCTGTCTTTGAATGGCTTGAATTATATCTTTCTTCATAACTGCAATAATTAATACGGCGAATTAAGTAGGTCTGCGTTCCGTATTTAAAATTACATAATTTCAATTGGAACTGCCCAATTTCAGAAGTGGTAAAAGGCATTTTCAAAATGCTCCACTTTTTCTTCCTTTTGGTTTTTCAGAATTGCAATAATATCGAAACGCACTTCTACATCCAGTTCATTTGAAATAATATATTCATTGGCGGCCTTAACCAAAAGCTTGATTTTTGCCGGCGTAACAAAACTCTGCGGATCGCCAAAAAAATCGCTCTTTCTTGTTTTCACCTCGACCATCACCACTGTATTTTCTTCCTTTTGGGCAATAATATCTATTTCCGCCTTGTTGAAAAAGAAATTGCGGCGGAGGATTGTATAACCGTTTTTCATTAAATATTGTGCGGCTATCTCTTCTCCCAATTTTCCGAGGTCGTTGTGTGTTGCCATTTCTTTAAAAATATCAAAATTTAAACACCAATTTCCAAAGTGTAAATATGAAATTGGCATTTATGTTACTCTATTTCTCAAAACTTTAAAGCCGTTTTTGAGCTTGTAATCTTCAATTCCACCTTTCTTCCCATTATTAAAGCCCGGTTATCTTCAATATGTCCTGCGGGAAAGTTGAAAATTACAGGGTAATTGTATTCCTTAACCGCATCTAAAATAATCTCGTCGGTTGTTTTCCCGAAGGGAATTGCGTTATCGTGCATATCTGTCATTCCTCCAACTATAAGGGCTTTCAGTTTTTTAAGCGTGCTGTTTCGTTTTAAATTCATCATCATTCTATCTATGTGGTACAGATATTCGTCCAAGTCTTCAATAAACAGAATCTTCCCATCGGTCTCCATTGCCGAATTGCTGCCACATAGCGAATACAGCACCGAAAGATTGCCGCCTATTAATTCTCCCGAATAATTTCCTGTATTAACTTGTGCATTTTCAGTTGTAAATTCAATACGATAATCTTCCCCGAACAGCACTTTTCTGATAGATTCTGCCGCTTCTTTTGATTTCTTCTCTATCCCCAAAAATATTTGGGCATGCAAGGTTTCGATCCCAAAATTGTGGATATGCGAATGCAAAACAGTCATATCGCTATAGCCCACTATCCATTTTGGATTCTTTTTAAAAGTTGAAAAATCTATTTTATCGATAATCCGAACTGTACCGTAACCGCCTTTGGCGCACCAAATAGCCTTTATTTTTGGGTCGTCCAACATTTGTTGAAAATCTGCCGCTCGCAAATCATCGCTTCCGGCATATTGGTTTTCCTCGGCGCCTATAGAATTTCCCAAAACGGCTTTCAGCCCCCAATTTTCAAGGAATTGAATTGCGGGTTTTATTTCTTCTTTGGAAACTTTTCGCGCCGTTGAAATTATGCCAACCGTATCGCCCTGTTGTAGAGATTTTGGTGTTATCATGAATGGATTTAAAACCACAAATTACTACATTTATATGTACTTTTGTGCTTTCAAAAAAAATTATGGATCAAAACCCAAATAGCGCCACTACGGCCAACAGATATACTATTACAGCAGCCTTACCATACACCAACGGCCCCGTTCACATTGGCCATTTGGCAGGTGTTTATGTACCGGCAGATATTTATGCGCGTTTCCAGCGCCTTCAAAATAAAGATGTAGCTTTTATTTGCGGCAGCGACGAACACGGCGTGCCCATTACCATTAAAGCGAAAAAGGAAGGAATTACGCCACAACAGGTGGTAGATAAATACCATGAAATTATCAAAAATAGTTTTGCTGATTTTGGAATTTCTTTTGACAATTACTCGCGCACCTCTGCCGAGATTCACCATAAAACCGCTTCAGAATTTTTCAAAAAATTATATGAAGACGGAAAGTTTACCGAAGAAGTAACCGAACAACTATACGACGAAGAGGCCAACCAATTTTTAGCCGACCGTTTTATTGTTGGTACCTGCCCAAAATGTGGATTCGAGGAAAGCTATGGCGATCAATGCGAAAACTGTGGTACTAGCCATAACGCAACAGATTTAATTAATCCTAAAAGTGCAATTTCTGGCAATAAGCCAATTTTAAAGGAAACAAAACACTGGTTTTTGCCTTTGAATGAATATGAGGATTTCCTAAAACAGTGGATTTTAGTTGACCATAAAAAAGATTGGAAAACCAATGTATATGGCCAATGTAAAAGTTGGATAGATGACGGTTTACGTCCGCGTGCCGTAACCCGCGATTTGGATTGGGGAATTCCCGTGCCGGTTGAAGGTGCAGATGGAAAAGTGCTTTACGTTTGGTTTGATGCGCCTATAGGCTATATTTCATCAACCAAGGAATGGGCCGCGCGCGAAGGCAAAAATTGGGAAGATTATTGGAAAGACGAAAATACCAAAATGCTCCATTTTATTGGGAAGGACAATATCGTTTTTCACTGTATTATTTTTCCTGCAATGTTGAAAGCTGAAGGCAGTTATATTTTACCAGAAAATGTTCCAGCCAACGAATTTTTGAATCTTGAAGGCAATAAAATTTCGACCAGTAAAAACTGGGCGGTTTGGTTGCACGAATATTTGGAAGATTTTCCGAACCAGCAGGATGTGTTGCGCTATACTTTAACCGCAAACGCACCAGAAACAAAGGATAACGATTTTACCTGGGCAGATTTCCAGGCTCGAAATAACAACGAGTTGGTTGCCATTTTTGGAAATTTCATAAACCGTGTAATGGTCCTTACCGATAAATATTACGACGGAATTGTGCCAGAGCCTGCAACTTTTTCAGAAATTGATGAGCAAACTTTAGCTGAATTAAAAGCCTATCCGGCAGTAATTGCAAGTTCAATTGAGCGTTACCGTTTCCGGGAAGCCCAAGGCGAATTGATGAATGTTGCCCGTCTGGGTAACAAATATCTAGCCGATGAAGAACCATGGAAAACCATAAAAACCGATGAGGAGCGCACCAAAACCGTGATGTATGTTGCATTGCAGATTGCATCAGCTTTGGCTGTTTTAAGCGAACCGTTTTTGCCTTTCACGTCTGAAACACTTAAAAATATGCTCAATGTCCGTTCGAGCGCAGTCGAGAACTCTATGAGTTGGAACGATGTTTCTTCAAACACAGAATTACTAAAAACTGGTCATAAAATAAACAAAGCTGAATTGCTTTTCAGCAAAATAGAAGATGAGCAAATTCAACAACAATTAGATAAATTACAAGCTAGTAAAAAGATGAACGAAATTGCAAATAAGAAAGTAACGCCACAAAAGGAAACCATTCAATTTGACGATTTTACTAAACTCGATATGCGCGTTGGCACTATAATCGAAGCCGAAAAAATGCCAAAGGCGAATAAACTTTTGGTCTTAAAAGTTGATACCGGTATTGATGTGCGCACTATTGTTTCTGGAATTGCTGAAAGCTTCAAACCAGAAGATATTGTTGGCAAAAAAGTTACTGTTCTAGTAAATCTTGCACCCCGGGCGCTTCGCGGTGTTGAAAGCCAAGGAATGATTTTAATGACCGAAAATTCCGAAGGCAAATTGGTTTTTGTTAATCCGGGCGAAGAGGGCGTTGAAAATGGAGCAACCATAAATTAGTAGCATATGATGGACCCCCAAGAGTACAGTTTTGATTTGTTGCGAATCTTCATTGGAGATTACAACCTCTGGATTTATCTTGAAATCATTTTGCGTGTAGTTATAATAATGAGCTACACTATTCTAGTAATTAAATTTATTGGTAAACGTGCCGTTGGGACTATTGATAGCGCAGATGTTTTACTAATTATTGCTATGGGAAGCTGCGTGGGTGATGCACTGTTTTATCCATCAATTCCGCTTTTGGTTTCCATTACTGTAATTTCCTTAATTGGGCTCTTGCAACACGGTTACACCTATTATTCAATAAAGTACGAAAAGGTTAGAAAACAGATAAAACCTTCAATTGTAAAAATTGTAGAGGGCGGAAAACTGATTGAAGAAAATTTTGAGCACGATAATATAGACAAGAATGAAGTATTGATGTTGCTCAGGGAAAAGGGGATCCATTACCTTTCTGAAATTGAACATGCATACTTTGAGGCCAATGGTACCGTAAGCGTCTTTAAATACGATTATTTCGAGAAAAAGGATTCTATCCTTCCGGAAGAAATTGATGAAATTTCGATAAATTAAGCTACTTCATATTTTCCATTACTTAATCTCCGGAATTATTACCAATCAATTCTAAAACATACAATTTGCTTCAATATATAATTTCCCAAACCCAACTTCCCAAAAAAAGCGTTGAGAACACCGTTAAGCTTTTAAACGAAGATTGCACCATTCCTTTTATTTCGCGATACAGGAAAGAACTTACCGGCAATCTGGATGAGGTACAAATTGGCGAAATTGTAAAGTTTAAGGAGCAATTTGAAGCCTTGGAAAAACGAAAAGCTGCCATTTTAAAAACTTTGGAAGAGCAAGAGGTTTTAACACCCGAGCTTCAGAAAAAAATTGAAGAAGCATCGGATTTAATTGCTTTGGAAGATTTGTACTTGCCCTACAAAAAGAAGCGAAAAACCAAAGCCGATACCGCCCGAGAACAAGGTTTGGAGCCTTTGGCAAAGATTATAATGGCGCAAACTCGAGGTATTTCAAGTTCTGAAATTTCTTCGCTTACTTCAAAATATATAAAAGGTGAAGTAAATTCTGAGGATGACGCTTTGGAAGGAGCCCGCCATATTATTGCCGAATGGATTAACGAACGCACCGATATCCGGAATATGCTTCGGCACCAATTGGAGCGGCATGCAGCTATTTCAACGAAGGTTGTAAAGAAAATGGCCGATGACGAAAAGGCGCAAAAATTCCGCGATTATTTTGATTGGAACGAGGCATTAAACCGAATTCCCTCGCACAGATTACTTGCAATACTTCGCGCTACATCCGAAGGATTTATTCGTCAGAAAATAGAAATTGATGATGAAAAAGCGCTTTCTAAAATTGTAGAACGCGTTGTAAAATCGAACGATGCCGCTTCAAAACAAATTAAACTTGCGATTGAAGACAGTTACAAACGGCTATTGTTTCCCGCGCTTTCAAACGAAGCTTTGTCTGCCGCAAAAGAAAAGGCCGATGAAACCGCAATCAAAGTTTTTGCCAAAAACTTAAAACAGCTTTTGCTCGGTTCGCCCTTGGGCGAGAAACGCGTTTTGGCGATTGACCCTGGATTTAGAAGTGGCTGTAAGATTGTGTGCCTAGATGCGCAAGGCGCTTTGCAGCACAACGAAACCATTTATCCTCACGCCCCAAAAAATGATACTGCGGGCGCAATGAAAAAAATCAGCTCCCTGGCCGATGCCCATAAAATTGAGGCAATTGCAATTGGAAACGGAACGGCCTCTCGGGAAACCGAACAATTTATAAAGCGAATCCACTTTAAAAACCCCATACAAGTTTTTGTGGTGAGCGAGGCTGGGGCCTCAATTTATTCAGCTTCAAAAATTGCAAGGGATGAATTCCCGAATTTTGATGTTACTGTACGTGGCGCTGTTTCCATAGGCCGTCGCTTGCAAGATCCGTTGGCGGAATTGGTGAAAATTGATGCAAAATCTATTGGGGTTGGCCAATATCAGCACGATGTAGACCAATCAAAATTAAAGAGTTCGTTGGATACTTCGGTGGAATTGTGTGTGAATGCCGTAGGCGTTAATATTAATACCGCAAGCGTTCCTTTACTGAGCTACGTTTCCGGAATTGGGCCGAAATTGGCTGAAAATGTAGTTAATTATCGCGAAGAAAATGGCGCTTTTGCTTCGAGGGAAGAAATCAAAAAAGTTCCCCGTTTAGGCGGGAAGGCTTTTGAACAAGCTGCGGGATTCCTGAGGGTTAAAAATGGAAAAAATCCTTTAGACGATTCTTCCGTGCATCCAGAAAGTTATTCGGTAGTTTCAAAAATGGCAAAGGATGAAGGCGTAAAAGTTTCAGAATTAATAGGGAATAAAGCACTTCTTCAAAAAATAAATCTTGAGAAATACGTCACCGAAAAAACAGGGCTTCCTACATTAAAAGATATTTTAAACGAACTCGAAAAACCAGGGTTGGATATTAGGGAAGAGGCGAAAGTTTTCACTTTTAACCAAAATATAAAAACAATTACCGATTTGCAGGAAGGCCAATTGTTGCCGGGTATAGTAAATAACATTACTAATTTTGGCTGTTTTGTAGATATTGGTATCAAGGAAAGCGGCCTTATTCACGTTTCAAACTTAGCTGATGCCTATGTTTCGGATGTAAGCGAGCATGTGCATCTGCACCAACAGATAATCGTAAAAGTTCTTGAGGTTGATGTTGCGCGAAAGCGAATTCAATTAAAGCTTCACAAGTAAATTATATTAAGGTTATAAATGCTATTATTCTGTTTATAAACTGACTTTTATCTGTTTATATAGATTAATTTTGGCGCATTTATAATTAATTGGTATTCTATTTTTATGACAAAGCCACGCATTGCCCTTGTCATTGGAATTATTTGTATTTCTATTTTTCCAATTTTGGTGAAACTTAAGTTATCGCCAGCCATCGTTTCCGCATTTTATAGAATGGCTATAGCCGCCGCCGTCTTGGTTCCCTTCACAATTTTATCAGGAAAGTTTAAATTTCCTTCCCTAAAAATGCTACTCCTAACTGTTTTATGCGGTTTTATTTTCGCTTTAGATGTTGGGGTGTGGAATATCGCCATTCAAGAATCTACGGCCACACAGGCAACGTTGCTAACAAACCTATCTCCCGTTTGGGTTGGTATTGGAGCTTTCTTTTTTTTAAAAAACAAACCTACCCTTAATTTTTGGATTGGTACCCTAATTGCCATTTTTGGGATGATAACTCTTGTAGGCTTTCATTTTTTTGTAAACCTAGATTTTGATCTTGCCTTTGTGTTCGCAATCCTTTCGGGAGTGTTCTATGCCGTTTATATGTTGGTGAGCAAGTTTGTGCTTTATGATGTTGAAGTATTGCCATTTATTACCCTAAGTACGCTGTCTTCCGCAATTTTCTTGGGAATTCTTAGCTTCTCTATTAATGAGCCATTTACAGGTTTTACTGAAATGGGCTGGGTATCCTTATTGCTGCAAGGCTTAATTTGCCAATTGGCCGCGTGGCTATTATTGGGTTATGCTACCAAACATATGCGGGCAACGCGGGTTTCGGTAAGTTTATTGGGGCAGGCTGTGCTAACAACCATTTTTGCGTGGATGTTTATTAATGAAGAAGTAAGCTTGCAGATGATTATTGGTGGAGTAATTCTGCTCTTCGGAATTCGAGTGACCTTTTATTCAAAAAAAGTTGGTTTTATTTCCTTGTTCAAAAAGCCTGCACAATCTATTTAATAATTTAAAAGAGGCTTAGACTTTATAGATATAGCCCTAATTTTATTTTCCAATAGGGAATTTTCTCTTCGAAAAATTCAAAATAAGGTTTTAAAGCTTCAGGATTTTGAAGTGTTTCTTTTGCCTTTTTTATTTTCTGAATTTCTTCCGAAGAAATAAATTGATAAAGATCTAAAGCCGTTCCGCCTTCGTGCATTTTTATGAAATGCCCATAGACCGAATCTTCAGTAATTCCTCGCTTTGCAGCTATTTCTGGTACCGAAAGTTTTTCGTCTATAAACATATTATAACTGCGTTGGTGGGTGGGTACGTTACTTTCTTGGCCATCTAAATGTTTATTGATAATTTTTAGGAAATCGTCTGCATATTTTTCCAATTTCGCCTCGCCTACACCGGAAATACTGGCAAATTCTTCTCGGGTTCGCGGTTTTTTATTTTCCATATCTTCCAAGGCGGCATCGCTGAAAACAATATAGGCAGGCATACCAACTTCATTGGCTAATTTCAGCCTAAGAAATTTCAGTTTATCAAAAAGATCGGCCCTTTTCTTGGTTGTTTTTTCAATTTTAACTTTTTCCACTTCCTGTATCACGTTCGCCAATCTAACTTTTTTCCCTTCAAACAATACCTTTTTTGCTAAGGGTGTAAGCAATAATCGGCCTTTCTCGTGAAAATAGATTTGTAATACCCCCTGGTTTAAAAGTTGAATAACATATTGCTGTAAGTCTCTCCACGAAATATCTTTGGCTGCGCCGAAGGTTTTTATATTCTGGTATCCTTTGTCGTAAACCTGTGCATTTTGCGAGCCGCGAAGCACATCCAATACCATTCCCAAAGCTTCCTGTTCCTGTAATCTGGCCACTACGGAACATACTTTTTGGGCAATTAGCGTACCGTCAAAATACTGTGGCGGAGTTTTGCAGATATCGCAATTGCCGCAATCATCGCTAATGTGTTCGCCAAAATATCCGAGTAAGGCTTTTCTTCTACAACTTAAAGCTTCAGCAAATTGTTGCATGCGCTCCAGTTTTGCTAATTGGTAAGCTTCTGTTTCGGTGCCTTCCGCAAATTTCCGAAGCATTATAATATCTGCAAAACTGTAGAAAAGGAGGGTATGCGCAGCCAAGCCATCCCGACCGCTACGGCCAATTTCTTGATAATAGCCTTCAATATTTTTGGGCATATTGTAGTGGATTACCCAACGCACATTGCTTTTATCGATTCCCATTCCGAAGGCGATAGTAGCGACAATAATCGGGGTGCGATCGTTTACAAAATTATCTTGGATTGTGCTTCGCTCTTCCGAAGAAAGCCCGGCGTGATAAGCTTCTGCTTTATACCCTTTTGCCTTTAACGTTGCAGCTACCTTTTCAGTACTATTTCGGCTAAGGCAATAAACGATGCCGCTTTCATTTTTATGAAGTTTTAGAAAATCAAGAATTTGCTTATTTCTGTTTTGCCCAGGCCGAACGTCTAAATAAAGGTTTGGCCTATCAAAGGAAGCAATAAATGTTTTTGCACGCGGAATAGCAAGTTGGGTAGCTATATCTACTTGGGTAGCCCGATCTGCGGTTGCGGTTAAAGCAATTAAAGGTACCGTGGGAAATTGTTGCTTTAAACTTTTTAATTGGGTGTAAGCGGGCCTAAAGTCGTGGCCCCAACTGGAAATACAATGCGCTTCATCTACAGCGAAAAGGCTAATTTTTATTGAAGTGAGTATATAATTCAGCTGTGGCAAACTTTCGGGAGCTACGTACAGCAATTCCAATTGACCGTCTTGCAAGTCTTTTAAAACTTGCTGTTGTACCTCATATGGCTGCGAACTATTGAAAAATGTTGCTGCAATGCCATTGGCTATTAATGAATCAACCTGATCTTTCATTAAAGCAATTAAGGGTGAAATTACAATCGCCGTTCCCTCTAAGGCCAATGCTGGCAGTTGAAAGCACAAAGATTTTCCCCCACCGGTGGGCATAATGGCAAGTGTATCTTCTTGATTTAAAACATTCATAATAATTTCTTCCTGGTGGGGAAGAAAGTTGTCGTAACCGAAATGCGTTTTAAGAAGCTCGAGAATGTTGTGTTGGGTAGTTGTTTCCATTTTCGCAAAAATAACGATTCAAAGTTTAAAAAAAGGAAGCCCCCACTTATTTGTGGGGGCTTAGTTTGCTGGTCAATTTATTTGCTCCCCAGCATGACCAGCTCATTGCATACTACCTCTGTAATATATTTTTTGTTGCCTTCTTTATCGTCATAAGAGCGGGTGGTTAATTTGCCTTCAATAGCAACCTCCTTACCCTTGCTTACATAATTTTCAATAATCTCGGCTGTTTTTCCCCAAGCAACCACATTGTGCCATTGGGTATCTGTAACTTTTTCGCCTTTTTGGTTCTTGTAAGTTTCGTTTGTGGCGACGCTAAATTTTGCCAATTTTTTTCCGCCATCAAGATTTACAATTTCTGGGTCGTTGCCCAAGTGTCCAATCAACTGTACTTTGTTTCTAAGTGTGCTCATGATTTCTAATTTTTAATGTCTGCACTGCGCAGACAGGTTAAACAATTGATACTATCGAATTTCATTTTATTCGACAGGACAAACTTAAAACAGCATCAAAGTTCTAGTTGGTTGTTACCCACTTACTTTCGTTTATTGTTGTTTGTAAACGTTTGTAATTGAATAAAATATTGATTTTCAACCCAATAACTAAACTCATTATTTTAAAAATTTCAGTAATTTAAACTGTTGAAAGTCAGCAATTTTAATCTTATTCTTAAATATTAGCTATGAACAGTAACAGACTAGAAGCATTTAGTGATGGTGTTCTCGCCATAATAATTACGATTATGGTCTTGGAACTTGAGGTGCCCCATGGTACAGATTTGGAAGCCTTAATGCCTTTGCTTCCCGTGATTCTAAGTTATATCCTGAGCTTTATTTACGTGGGAATATACTGGAACAACCATCACCATATGATGCAGGCAGTGCAGAAGGTAAATGGCACCATTTTATGGGCAAACCTGCATTTGTTGTTTTGGCTTTCGTTAATTCCGTTTGTGACGGGGTGGGTTGGAGAAAATCATTTTGCGGAATTGCCCATGGCAATGTATGGCAGTGTTTTGCTGATGGCGGCTATAGCCTATTATATTCTTCAAAATAGAATATTGGCGGCTCATGAAAAAGATTCATTGCTGGCAAAGGCGTTGGGAAAAAACGTGAAGGGAAAAATATCGCCAATAATTTATATAATCGCTATTTTTGGAGCCTTTATAAATCCTTGGATTGCGGGCATACTTTATATACTGGTAGCCTTAATGTGGCTAATACCAGATAAGCGAATAGAAATAGTATTTAAGGAAAAGGAATAGCTACCAGGTTTGGCCCTTTAACTCCATAGCAGCGCGAAGTACATCGCTTTGGCTAATTTGTCCTGCAAGTTTTCCGTTTTCAAGAATTGGGAAACGGCGGTGTTTAGATTCCAAAAATTTATTGGCGGCATCCAAAACGTTCATATCGCCATCAATGGTATCTACATTTTTGATCATATGCTGCTCCACCTTTACGTCTTCCATGGGGTGGTTATGATAGCGGGCGTCGCTGATCTGTTTCATACAATCTCCTTCAGAAATAATTCCTACAAGTTCATTGTGTTTATTAACTACCGGACCTCCAGAAATTCTCTTTTTCAAAAGTACTTCCATAACTTCCAAAATAGATTGTTCTGGCCGGAATGTTACTAGGTTTCGGGTCATATAATCTGAGACCTTTAATTTTTCCGAAGCACGTTTTGCTGGTTTGGCCCTTCTGCCTATAAAACTTTTTATTCCCATAGTATCAAATTTTTGCGAACTTCTAATATACTCAATTTTATTAAATTAAGTAATCGGGAATTTAGGTAATAAGATAAATAGGAAAGTTGAACCCAAAACTTCGCTGCCATTTTGGATTCAACAGAACGCTATTAAAATTGTATTTTTAACAACCTAAACTTCCTGTCATGAAAAAATTTGGTGCCCTGCTTTCGCTACTTTTTATAATTGCCGTAGTGTATTATAGCTTTTATTCATTAACGCCTCATTACGATAAGGATGAATTAATTCCCGCAACCGAATTTTCTGTAGATAGGACACTTGAACCTTTAAGTGAAATCGCTAAACAACCCCATTATCTCGGTTCCGAAGGACACGAAAAAGTACGTAAAATCCTGCTTGCCGAAATGGTTAAATTAGGCTTGGATCCCCACATCCAGGAAGGATTTAGCCTAAACCCAGATTCCAAGACCCTCAATAAACCCATCAATATTGTTGGCCGAATAAAGGGAAGTGAAGATGGAAAGGCGCTTTTGTTGCTTTCCCATTACGATAGTGCGCTTGTTCCAGCTTTAGGTGCTAGCGATGCCGGCAGCGGGCTGGTTACAATTCTGGAAAGTGTGCGTGCTTATCTGGCAAATAATAAACAACCCAAAAATGATATTATCATCCTCTTTTCCGATGCAGAAGAAATTGGACTTGATGGCGCCAAGCTTTTTGTAAATGAACACCCTTGGGCAAAAAATGTGGGTCTGGTTCTCAATTTTGAAGCACGCGGCAGCAGCGGCCCCAGCAATATGATTTTGGAAACAAACGGGGGGAATGCTAATCTTGTAAAGGAATATATTAAAGCGAATCCCGATTTTCCGGTGGCTTCTTCCTTAATGTACAGCGTGTATAAAATGCTGCCCAACGATACCGACTCTACGATTTTTAGGGAAGATGGCGATATTGATAGTTTTTTCTTCGCCTTTATTGATAGCCATTTTAATTACCATACGGCCAATGATAATATGTACCATTTAGATTGGAACAGCTTGATGCATCAAGGCAGTTATTTGCTGCCGCTTATCCATTATTTTGCCGATGCTGATCTTTCACAATTAAAGGCAGAAACAGATGATGTGTATGTAAATCTGCCAGTTTTAAAAATGATAAGCTATCCTTTTGCTTGGATCTTGCCAATGCTGATCTTGGCGGCTATATTATTTCTTCTCCTAATTTTTTATGGTTTTCATAAACGAAAATTAATTGGGAAATCGATAGCCCTCGGGTTTGCGCCATTCTTAATTTCATTAATAGCATGCGGACTAGTAGGATTTTTTGGCTGGAAATTGATTTTAATATTATACCCACAATACGCCGAAATACAACAAGGGTTTACATATAACGGGCATTGGTATATTGCATTTTTTGTATTTCTTTCATTGGCAATCACCTTCGCAGTTTATAAAAAGTTTATCAAGGATTTTCGGGAACCATCGTTTTATATTGCTCCTTTATTTTTCTGGATTTTAATAAATCTGGCCGTTTTTATTATACTAAAAGGAGCGGCATTTTTTATAATCCCTGTATTTTTTGGGTTGCTGTCGTTTTTTGTAATGCTTCGGCAGGAACGCCCCAATCTTTTGGCAATGGCGCTATTGGCGGTCCCGGCACTATTTTTATTTGCTCCGCTTATTCAGTTTTTTCCGGTGGGGTTGGGGTTAAAAATGCTTGTATTTAGTTGTGTTTTTACAGTCCTCCTTTTTGCGCTTTTGTGGCCGGTTTTCGGATATTATAAAATGAAAGGTTTGCTTTCTGTATTGTCTTTGCTTCTTGCAATATTCTTCTTCGGAATAGCGCATTCAAAAAGTGGTTTTTCCGAAGAAAGAAGAAAACCGAACAGCCTTGTTTTTTATAAAGATGCCGATGCTAACAAAAGCTATTGGCTAACTTACGATACTGAAATAGACGAATGGACGCAGAAGTATTTAGGTGAAAACCCTGAAAATGCTGCTAACATTGTTGATGAAGCTTCGTATAGTAAATACGGAATCAAGTTCAGTTTCGCCGCGCCCGCTCCAGATAAAAATATTGCCGATTTTGAAATAATTAGGAAAGCCGATAGCGTTGTAAATAATCTTCGAAATATTGAGCTTATTATTGTGCCCAAACGAAGGGTGAATAAAATAGAATTGTACAACGACAGCAATACTGTTTTTAAATCTTTGGAATTTAACGGGCAGAATATGCCTGTCTCAAAACTCGGAGATAATTATCGAGGTACTAAAAATACTGCTCTTATTAATTACTATGTTTCTGAAAATGATTCATTAAAAGTAAAATTTTCTGTTGAAGAGAATGCAGCCGTTTCTTTTAAAGTAATGGAATATTCCTTTGACCTAATGTCGCACCCCGAATTTAAAATTGAAAATAGACCAGCTTATAGTATGCCAAAACCCTTTGTTATTACCGATGCGGTTATGGTAAAACGTACTTTTTTGGTAGATTCGCAACATAGAAAAGCCACAGATTCGATTAAAACAAACCTATAAAAATTCCCCACAAAATGATTAAGACTATTTCAATTACAGGCCTTGGATGGCTCGGGCAACCATTGGCTTATCGCCTGGCCGCTTTGAACTATAAGGTAAAAGGTTCTGTAACCACCATTGAAAAAGCCGCATTAATGCAAAGCAACGGCTTCGATGCTTTTCCCGTAGAAATTTCTGAAAACGGAATAGAGGGTGAAATACAGGCGCTTTTGAACAATTCAGATTGTTTGATTATAATGATACCACCCGGACTTCGAAAAAACACCGGCGCAGATTATGTTCTAAAAATGGCCCACCTTCTGGCAGCCATAAATGAATCTACGGTTCGAAAGGTAATTTTGGTAAGCAGTACTTCGGTGTACGACGATGCACAAGGGTTGGTTACCGAAAATGATGAACCCATCCCACAAACCGTTGCCGGAAAGCAACTGAAACAGGTGGAGGAATTATTTATGAATTCAGAAGGATTGCAGACTACCATTGTGCGTTTTGGTGGCTTAATTGGCGGCAGCAGACAACCGGCTAGATACTTGGCCGGAAGAAAGGAATTGGCAGATGGCAAGGCGCCGGTAAATCTTATTCACCGCGACGATTGTATTAAAATTTTAGTTGAAATTTTAAAAAATGAAGCCTTCGGAAAAGTCTTTAATGCAGTAAACCCAACCCATCCAATCAAAGCTGAATATTATTTTGAAAAAGCAAAAGAGCTAGGCTTAGAGCCACCCACTTTTGCAGAAGCCGATCCCGATGAGGTTTTTAAACAGGTAGATTCTGAAAATTTAAAGACTGTTTTAAATTATTCCTTTAAAACTGCTATATAAAAAAAAGGAGCCTGTTACGGCTCCTTTTTTCTTCAAATAAATACTTTCAAAAACTACCAAATACGCACTCTGTCTTCAGGGGCAAGGTACATTGGGTCGCCTTCCTTAATGTCAAAAGCTTCGTAAAAAGCATCAACATTTAGCAATGGTTGTGTGGCACGAACCATACCTGGAGAATGCGGATCTGTTTTAATTTGGTTGCGCAAAGCTTCTTCGCGAGACTTGGTGCGCCATACTGTGGCCCAGCTCATAAAGAAACGCTGCTCTGGCGTTAAGCCATCAATGTTATCTGGACGTCCGTTTTCCTTATAAAAACGTTGTAAACCATCGTAAGCACCTAGCACGCCGCCAAGATCACCAATGTTTTCACCCAACGTGAAATGTCCGTTAATGAAAACGCTGTCCAAAACCTCAACACTACTGTATTGTTCTGCAAGTTTATTGCCACGCTCGGTGAAGTTTTTAAGGTCAGTTTCTGTCCACCAGTTCACCAAGTTTCCGTTGGCGTCAAAACGTGAGCCGCTATCATCAAAAGCGTGCGAAATTTCGTGTCCGATTACCGCTCCAATTCCACCGTAATTTACAGCTTCATCTGCTTTATAATCGTAGAAAGGTGGCTGAAGAATAGCAGCTGGGAAAACAATTTCATTATTAAATGGGTTAAAATACGCATTCACTGTTTGTGGGCTCATTCCCCATTCGGTGCGGTCTACTGGCTCATCTATTTTTTCAAGATTGTCTATCATATTCCACGTCTGCACCGCAACCATATTGTCGTAATAAGTATTGCCCGTCTTCACTTTCATAGAAGAGTAATCTTTCCACTTGTCTGGATATCCAATTTTTACGGTGAATTTGTTAAGCTTTTCGATAGCTTTCACTTTAGTTGTATCGCTCATCCAATCTAAGGCATTGATTCTGTCTTTGTATGCAGCGATAACATTGGCAATCATTTTTTCAGCCTTTGCCTTTGCTTCTGGTGGAAACATTTCATCTACATATAATTTACCCAAAGCTTCACCTACACTTCCATTAACGGTTTCAAGGGCACGCTCGTTAGCTGGTTTTTGAGATTTGGTGCCTTTTAAGGTTGTTTCATAAAAATCGAAATTTGCCTTGTCTATTTCCGTGGTTAACATGCCGGCAGAATTATTAAGGGTAGACCAACGCATTACGGTTTTCCAGGTTTCAAAATCTGGCTTAGAAAACATTTGCTTTAATGTTTCCATATATTTTGGTTGCATAACAATTACGGTGTCCATCTTTTTAGTGATGCCCATTCCTTTAAATGCTTCTTCCCACTTAATTTGTGGCAACATTTTTTGTAGTTCCTCTATGCTTCTTGGATTATTGAAGTTTCTAAAATCGCGGCTCGCAACTTTGTCTAATCTTGGAGTGGCAAGTTTGGTTTCAAAAGCAAGAATAGTTTCGGCCTGCTTGCGGGCAGATTCTTCAGTATCGCCCAAAAACTGTAGCATACGCGTAATGTGCGCTACATATTGCTGACGAATTTTTTCTGAAGCTGGATCTGTATTTGTATAAAAATCGCGATCTGGAAGACCTAGACCACCTGGTGTAATATAGGCTGAATTAATAGCGCTATTACTTGGATTAGAGAAGGCAGCAAGCCCTAAAAATGGCTGCGAAACGGCAACTGCATCTTCACTCATTACTTTTTGAAAATCGGCCATGTTTTTAATAGAGGCAATTTTTTCAAGTGCAGGTTTAAGTGGATCAATTCCGGCTTTATTTCTTGCAACCGTATCTAGCTGAGATTCATAAATCATCAAAGCTTTTGCTTGGTCGGTTTCGGGCGCGTATTTGCCGTCTTTTTTAGCCTTGTCTAAAATGTTCAGCATGTCTTTGCTCGTCTTTTTGCGCAAAATGGTGAATCCTGCCCAACTGGTTTCATCGTCTGGAATTTCGTTGTTCTTCATCCAGTTTCCGTTCACGTAATTGTAAAAATCTGCCTTTGGGCTCACCGTAGTGTCCATATTGGCAAGAATAATTCCGTGGGTTTCGGTGTCTACAGCGGCCACATCGGTTTTTCCTTTACAGGCCGAAACGACAACGGCAATTACTGCAAAAGCCACAACAGGTTTCAAAAAATTAGTCTTCATTGTATCTGATTTTGTTTTAGGTATTTTCTTTTTAAAAATATTTGGAAATAATAAGTTGCTCTTTGCGGGCGAATGTTACACTTTCTTGTTCTTTTTATCCTGAAGTTCCAAATTCATGATAGAGTCTTGGTATCGCTTTTGTTTTTTCAGCTCGCTTTCTTCATTGTCTTTGCGCTGGAAATCTATATTGTCTTTTTGAAATTTCTCATTAAGTTGAATAATGAGGTTTTTAACCGCGCCATTCATTTCATCCAAAGATTGCTGCACATTTGAAGAATCTATAGATGCTTGGTGCGAAGCCTGAAAAAGTAAGGCCGAACGGGTCTTTAAAACCATAAGCCTACTATTAATGGGCCTAGTATTCAGGGTGTCTGGTATTTTTTTAACAAGGGAATCTGCAAACTCGCGTAAGCGCTCAGAGCGGTTTCGAAGATCTTGGTAATTGCTGCCATTGGCGTATTGTGCCTCTGTTAGAAAATCTTCTAAAACTCCCCAATGCACCACCTGTGTTTTTGCAGGTGCCGATAGCGGGGGGAATGTATAATTTTTGTCGCCAAAAATTATGGAAGCATCATTATTGGGTGCTTGTTTTTGGTTTTCTTCGGAAGCATTTCCGCAAGAAAAAATACTACCAAGAACCAATACAAGGGGAATTAAAAACTTCATATATTCAAAAAGAAGCACAAAGATACTGGTTATTAAACAAATGGCATATAATTTTTTTTAGGCGCTGAAAGAACTGATAATACGTATATTTACAGCATATTTTTTGAAAAATAATACAGATGAAAAAGAGGATTTTAATTATAGGCGCCTGCGGCCAAATAGGAACGGAATTAACCATTTACTTACGCGAAAAATTTGGAAGCCATAAGGTAATTGCCAGCGACATTCGCGAAGGCGATGCCGAGTTGATGCAAAGCGGCCCGTTCGAGATTTTGGATGCCATGGATTATGACGCGGTTGAAGAAGTGGTTATTCGCCATGAAATAACCGATGTTTACTTAATGGCTGCCATGCTTTCTGCCACTGCGGAAAAATTTCCGATGAAAGGTTGGAATTTAAATATGGATTCTCTTTTTCACGTTTTAAATTTGGCGAAAGACAAAAAAATAGACACTATTTTTTGGCCTTCAAGCATCGCGGTATTTGGCCCAACTACCCCAAAAACAGATACGCCACAACGCACCGTAATGGAGCCAAGTACTGTTTATGGCATTAGTAAACAAACCGGCGAGCGTTGGTGCGAATATTATTTTAAACGATATGGCGTAGATGTGCGCAGTATTCGTTACCCGGGCCTAATAAGCTACAAAACCCATCCGGGCGGCGGTACTACAGATTATGCGGTTGATATTTACCATAAAGCCTTAAAACACAAAA